>BTUX01000049.1:0-21454 GCA_045863315.1 Candidatus Hydrogenedentota bacterium
GAACCGGCCAGCTCGCGAATGAATGCGCAAATCAACAAAACAAGGCTGTAGCCCAGCCCATTGCCGATTCCGTCGATCAGACTCAGCATCGGCGGGTTCTGCATGGCGAACCCTTCCGCGCGTCCCATCACGATGCAATTGGTAATGATCAATCCCGTGAACACGGATAGCTGAAGACTGATCTCGAACAAATACGCCTTCAGCACTTGGTCCACCACGATGACCAGCGAGGCAATCACCGAAAGCTGGACGATGATTCGCACGTTGCTGGGAATGTAATTGCGGACGATACTGATGGTCAGGCTGGAGCAGGCCACCACCGTAGTCAGCGCCACGGACATCACCATTGCCTTGTCGAGTCGTGTCGTTACGGCCAACGCCGAACAGATGCCCAGCACTTGCAGTCCAATCGGGTTGTTGTTGAAGAGCGGATCAATGAGCGCCGACCGTTCCTTCTTTCCAATAACCCCGTCCATCGTTATGCACTCCCTTCCGTCCGGAACTTGTCGAGATACGGGCCAAACCCATTGTCGCCGAGCCAAAAATCCATCATGTGGGACACGCCGTTGCTGGTGATCGTCGCGCCGGACAAACCGTCGATCCGATGGGGCGCCTCGTCCAACGATCCGGCCACGCCCTTCACCACCTGGATGGCCGGATGACCGTTTTCATCATAGGCCTTGCGGCCTTTCCACAGGGACTTCCAACGAGGGTTGTCCACCTCGCCGCCCAATCCCGGCGTTTCCTTGTGGTCATAGTACGTGATTCCGCGTACCGTATTGCCGTCGTGTTCCAGCGCCAGGTAGCCATAGAGCGTGCCCCACAATCCATAGCCTTCGACAGGGATGACGACCGCATCCACCTTGCCGTCCTTCATGACCTGGAACACCTGCCCCCGAAGCGGGACCCGTTTGATATTGGATTGGTTCGGAGGCGCCGGCCTGCTGCGGGCGGGGTCGTCGCGCGCCGCCAGTTGGTCGTAATTCGTCGCGTCCGAGTCGTCCACGTAATTGCCGGTCTCTAGATCGACCAGCTTTACCCGTATGTTCTCGTTGAAAATTCGGATCACGTCCTGATTCGAAACGGGCTGCCCGTCCTGAATGAGACCGGCCGCAAGCAGGACGTTTTTCTGCCGGTACACTTTCCTGTTGATTTCCTGGCGCGACGCGAGCACGACCGCCGATGTGGCGACCATCAGGGAACACGCCACACATACCATCGAAATGAATACAATCGTGTACTTGGTTGAGTTAAGTTGCACTGCGCGCCAACCTTCTTTTGATGTTCGCCTTCACGACGTAATGATCGACGAGCGGCGCGAACACGTTCATGAACAGGATCGACAACATCATGGCTTCCGGATAGGCCGGGTTCGTCACGCGAATGAGCACAACCAACAGACCGATCATGAAACCGTAGATCCACTTTCCCGTATCGGTGAACGCCGAGGACACGGGGTCGGTGGCCATAAAGACCGTGCCGAACGCCCATCCGCCGAGCGCCATGTGCCACCAGAACGGGATTTCATAGGAACCGCCCGGCTTCGAGACCATGAGGTTGAACGCGCTGGCCATGACGATGGTGCCAAGGCAGACACCCGCCATCGTCCGCCAGGAACCGACCTTGGTCGCTATGAGGATGCACGCACCGATGGCGCAGGCGATGACGGACGTCTCGCCCATCGAGCCCAATTCCACGCCGGAAAAGGCCTTCCAGTACGAGTAGCCGTGTTCGGTGATTGCGTGCGTGAATCCCTCGATTCGCGTGATGCCCAAAATGGTCGCGCCGGAGTACCCGTCCGCATAGTTCGCGGGGTCCACCGCCACCCAGACCTTGTCGCCCGTAATCTGCCCGGGATACGCAAAAAAGAGGAAGGCGCGCCCCACGAGGGCGGGGTTTAGGAAATTCATCCCCGTGCCCCCGAACACTTCCTTGCCGAACACAACCCCGAAACTGATCCCGAGCGCGACTTGCCACAACGGCACCGAGGGAGGAAGGGTCAGCGGAAACAGAAGACTCGTGACAAGAAAGCCTTCGTTCACGTCGTGACGCCGCACAATCGCGAAGATCACTTCCCATATGCCCCCTACCGCGATTGTTACGAGATAGACAGGCACAAAGTAGAGCGCGCCGTGAATCATGCAAGCCAGGGGGTTCGAGGCCGAGTAGCCGATCCCAAAAGCCTGGAGCACCCAGTTCCGCCAGCCGGTGAGTTCGCCCACCCGCGCCGGATCAATCGCAAGGTTCGCCTGATACCCGGTATTCCACAGGGCCATGAGCACGCAGGGAATGAGCGCAATCACGACGGTGATCATCATCCGTTTCAAATCCAGCCCGTCTCGCACGTGGGACGGGCCGCGCGTCACCGTGTCCGGGGTGAAGAGGAACGTGTCCTGCGCCTCGAACAGCGGGTACAGTCTCTCGAGTCGCCCGCCCTTTTCGAAATGGTGGCGAATCCGATCATGAGCATCGAGTAGGAACTTCATCAGCCTTCCTTGTCGATTGTATTCAACATCGAGCGAAGATACTCGGCGTAATCGTACTTACCCGGGCACACGAAGGTGCACAACGCCAGATCTTCCTCGTCCAACTCCAACACACCCAGTTGTTCGGCCTGTTCTACGTCGCCGATGATCAGCGCCCGCAACAGAAATGTCGGCAGTATGTCCATGGGCATGACCTGCTCGTAAGTCCCGATTGGCACCATGGCGCGGGGCGATCCGTTCAGGTTCGTCGTAAAATCATAGGACTTGTTGCCCAACAAACGGGACGCGAACACGTTGACCACGGAAAACTTGTTTGTGCCCGGGGCAAGCCAGCCCAGGAACTCGCGCTGACGCCCTTCCGGCAGCGCCGTGACCTGTTGGTGATACCTGCCCAGATACCCGAAAATCTCGCCATGGCCGGCCCTTCCTGACAGGACCGAACCGGAAATGACGCGGGATTCGCCGGGCTTCAGTTCGCCCTCCACCAACTCATCGGTCGAGGCGCCGAGGCGGGTGCGCAACAACCGCGGCCGCCGCACCGATGGCCCCGCCAGGGAAATGACGCGGTCGACATCGAGTTTGCCGGTTGAGAATAGCTTTCCGATCGCGATCACGTCCTGATATCCGATATGCCAAACCGACTTCTCGCGGTGTACAGGATCCAAGAGATGGATGTGCAGTCCCACGGTGCCGGCCGGGTGGGGACCATCAAATTCTTCAATCTGAATTCCGGTGTTCGGGTTCGCCGGCACCGCCGAACCCGGCGCCTTGCACAGAAAGGTCTTCCCTTCCGTAAGCTTGGCCACGCATATCAAGCCTTTCTCGAAGTCACGTTCTCGGCCTTTCATGACGACGTCGACGGACGCCGCCAAGGGGTTCGTGTCCATGGCGCATACGAAGATGGAGTGAGGGGTCGTCTCCGGAGACGGCACTTTGCTGAACGGCCGCGTGCGCAGAGCAGTCCACAGACCCGATTCCACGAGCAGCGCGCGAATCTGGTCTCGGCTCAGCCCCGCGGGATCGTTGCCGGTGTAAGCTTCGAATGCCGCGAAATCGGCGTCGCCGAGCGTCCCGTTTCGTTCCGCCTCATTGACTTCGATGACCAGGGACTGAAACGCGCGTTTGGCGCCGCGGTGAATGGCGGCCACCGTACCGGCTGCTGGAGCCGTGTACACCACCCCGGGGGTCTTCTTGTCCTCGAAAAGCGCCTGACCCCGCTTGACCGAATCGCCGGCCTGAACGAACATCGTCGGTTTCAGTCCGATGTAATCCTCGCCCAACAGGGCGACCCGGCGGGATGGGGGGGCGGCTTCAATGCGCTGGTCTGGTTCGCCGGAAATCGGCAAGCGCAACCCCTTCTTTATCGTATGTACGGCCATACTTTCATTCCATAGTCAGTTTGTTAGGATTCAGTCGCTTACGCAGAATCCGCGAGCGGAGCGGGTAATCCCCGGCACGCGGACGGGCCGCACAGCGCGCGCCACTCACCGCGAAACCAATGTGGGCCGGTATATCGAGCACGGTCCCAAACCCACCCTTGCGTGCCGCTTTCGAGCCTGCACACACAAAACGGTATTTTGCCATAAGTGGAAGGCCAATACAACAAATCGCGAAAGTGTGCACGATTGAGAGCCGGCTATGAAACTCTGCCTTTCCGGTGCCGACCAGGCGGCGCGGGATGACTTGCCCAACGCCTGGATGGTATAAGAGGCCGAACGGGGAAACGGAAAACTTGGGGAATGGGCGTGGCTTCGTATGCGGCGCCCTGTCGCGCATCCACTGATTAATCTCAGGAGGGTAAGAAAGTGAAGTCGTATCGCAAGGTGGCCTTCTTCGTACTGTCTGTAGTCCTGGCCATGCCGGCCATGGGGCAGGCGCCCGGCGTGGCGGTTGGGACGTATGCCCAAGATCTCGCATCGAGCTTCGGCGCAGAGCATGGATTGGCCTCGATCGATGTGCGGGGAATCGCGATTGGTAACGACGTTGTCTACGCGGCCACCTCGACCGGCCTCTTCACGTATGCAGGGAACCAATGGACCGCGCCTTCCGGAGAGTTATCGGGGCCCGCCGATGCCGTCACCTCGCTCGGGCAGGACGTCTACGCAGCAATACATGGGCGACTCCTCGTTCTGGGAGACACCGTGCGCAATGTAGCGAAGCTGCCGGAGGCCCGAATCAATTCCATTGTATGTCCAGGCGAACCCATGGACGTTTATGTGGCGACGGATGAAGGCCTGTACCGGGCTTCGAACGGCCAAAGCCTGCCGGTTGTCGGGCTAAGCGATAAGCTGGGCAAGGACAAGCGCGTGTACGGTGTTGCCGTAAGCCCAGATGGGACGGTCGCGGTAGCCGCCGAAGCCGGCCTGTTCATGATGGCGCCCGGCAAAGATTGGACAGCGGAGTTTCCATATTCCGAGACAGGACGTAGTTGGGCGCCGCGCGGCGTCCGAGCCGTAGCCTATGACAAGTCGGGCCGCTTGTGGTTCGCGAGCCCCCAAGGCTTGGGCTGCTTTGACGGCACATGGAAACTCTATACAGGAGCCGAAGGGCTGCCCTACAACCAGTTCACTTCCATCGCGTGCGACAGCGCGGGCAACGTCTGGCTGGGCACGACGAAGGGCGCCATTCGTTACGACGGCGCGGATTTCGCCTACCGCCAGGGGAAGCGCTGGTTGCCGGGCGACGGCGTAAGGGCAATCGCCGTGAATGCGAAGGGCGATGCGTGGTTCGCGACCGACGGCGGCGTGGGTCTCATCGAGCGGCGCATGATGACCCTGGCTGAAAAGGCGAAATTCTATGAGGACGAAATCGACAAATACAATCGGCGCACGGAGTACGGATACGTGCTGGAATGCCGTGTCGAGAAGCCGGGGGACAAGTCCGCGCACACCAATCAGGACAGCGATAACGACGGCCTGTGGACGGCGATGTACGGCGCGGGCGAATGTTTTGCATACGCCGCCACCAAGGACCCGAAAGCGAAAGAGCGCGCCAAGAACGCCTTCGAGGCCTTGCGGTTTCTCAGCGTGGCGCCGGTGGACGGCGAGGTGAAACAGCAGCCGGGCTATGTAGCCCGCACGGTGGTCCCGACGACCGAGCCGGACCCGAACCTGCGCTCAAGCTACACGCTCGAGGGCCAGATTCGGAACCAAAGCCGCGATTCGCTGTGGAAAGCCTATGTACCTCGCTGGCCGCTCACCAAGGACAAGAAATACTGGTACAAGACCGACACGAGTTCAGACGAGTTGGATGGGCATTACTTCTTCTACGCGCAATACTACGACCTTGTGGCCGACTCGGACGAGGAGAAAGCGCGCGTGCGGGACGTCGTACAGAGCATCACCGACCATCTCGTGCGAAACGACTTCTGCTTGGTGGACCACGATGGAAAGCCCACCCGCTGGGCCGTCTACAGTCCCCAGATGTTGAACCACGAACCCTTGTGGCAGTGGGAGCGCGGGCTCAACTCGCTCAGCATCCTATCGTACCTCACGGTGGCGGAACACATGACGGGAGACAACCGCTATACGAAAGCAATCAGGACGCTGTGCGACGTACACGCGTACGATACGAACGCCATCGTGTCGAAACTGCAGCACGGATTCGGATCGGGCAATCAGTCCGATGACGAAATGGCGATTATGTGTTTTTACAACATTGTGAAGTATACGAAGGACGAAGCCCTCAAGAAACGGATGATCTACGCCTTCTACCGGTATATGGCCACGGAATGGCAGGAGATGAATCCGTTCTTCAATTTCGCGTACGCGGCGTTGGGGCAAGGGGCGAAGTTCGTGAACGCGTATGGCACATGGGGCATCGAGCCGTGGGAAGGCTGGCTCGATGACTCCATTGACCAGCTCAAGCGTTTCCCGCTAGACCGCTTCAATTGGGCGCACGCCAACAGCCATCGCATCGACATCACACTGCTTCCGCGACCGCAACGGATCGACCCCGTCGAGCCCGCCGAACAATTGGAAACGGAAAAGCGGGGGTACCGCCCCAACGGAAAGGTCATTCCAGTCGACGAACGCCACTTCAACCATTGGAACACCGATCCTTGGAACCTCGACTACGGTGGCGACGGTCGCGGCCTCGCCGACGGCGCGGTGTTTCTGCTGCCATACTACATGGGGCTCTATCACGGATTTATCCAAGATTAAAGCGGTTTCGCCCACGCGGCGGCGCCGGCTACCTGCGTACAGGGTGCCGGCGCCGCCGCCGGTTTTTCTGCCGCGAGGACCGGAGTGCGGGGGTGGGTCCTACGGGACGGATGGGGCGGATTTCGACGTTACCACCGTTCCGGTTTGGCGTCGCGCACCATGAGTGCGCTCACGGCTTCCCGGGCATCCGCTCCTTCGTACAGCACACGGTACACCTGCTCGGTAATCGGCATTTCGACGCCGTACTTTCTTGCCAAGGCCAGGGCGCTGCGCGCGGTGCGCACGCCTTCCGCGACCATCGGCGACGACGCCAGGATGTCTTCCAGCGACTGGCCGGCCGCGATCTTCTCACCCAGGCCCCGGTTGCGCGAATGCCGGCTTTCACAAGTGACGATCAGGTCGCCCATGCCGCTCAGTCCCGCGAACGTCATGGGGTCTGCGCCGAGCGCGACACCGAGCCGGGCCATCTCGGCGAGTCCTCGTGTGATGAGCGCCGCCTTGGCGTTGTCTCCCAATCCAAATCCGTCACACACACCGGCGGCAATGGCAATCACATTCTTCAACGAGCCCCCGAGTTCGACGCCGATGATATCCGGGCTCGTGTAGACGCGGAAGGTTTGACACCCGAACGCGCCCTGCACGAGTTCACACGCGATCGGTTCCTCGCTTGCCGCGACGACGGAGGCGGGCAAATCGCGCGCGACTTCTTCCGCGTGGCTCGGCCCGGAAAGGGTCACGACCGTGCAGGGGGCGCAGACGTCCCGGATCACCTCGTGCATGCACATCAAGGTATCGTTCTCGATTCCCTTCGCGACGTTGACTCGGATCGTTCGCGGCGAAAACGTTAACGACCCCGCGACCGCACGCATCGCATGCGACGGCACGACCAAGACGACCAGGTCCGGGTCGGGATGGACGTCGCGCGACACGTCGACCTGCTCCGGCAACGAAATGCCAGGCAGAAAGTGCGGGCTCCGGCGCGTCTCGCGGAGCGTGTCCGGGCCGTCCTCCTCACGGCACCACAAGCGGACGCTGTGCCCATTGCGGGACAAAAGGCGCGCCAAGGCCAAACCCCAACTTCCTGCGCCAATCACTTGAATCGTCATGTTCCGCGCCGTCCTACCGCTGGTTACACCCGGATCTCGGCGAACCGATACTGTTCCTCGCGCGTTTTCCAACGGCCCGAAAAAGACAGGTACAGCGTCAGCGCGATCAACTCCGTTACGCCAAACACGATTTTGACTGTGTACGGAATCGTGGGTTCGTGGTACTGCGAGAGATAGGCTTCGACAATCGCCGCCCATACGAGCATCAGTGCGACGCCGACGATAACCGTGACAAGGTCGGGAGCGAGTTCGCGCATACGGCCACGGACAGACACGCGCGATCCCCAACCGATCAGTCCGCGACCGAGCATCAGGCCCGCTTGGCCGGCGAGCAGAATCGCCGGTATCTCGACCGCGCCGTGCGGCAGCAGCCACGCGGTGACGAATACGCCCTCGCCCGCTAGCGCATAATCCAGCACGACCGCCCCGAGCATCACGCCGTTGATGAACAAGATGATGACGGTTCCGACCCCCCACGTGATACCCAGCGCGAGCGTGGTGATCGAGACGCCCACGTTGTTTCGGATATAAAAGCCGGTGCCGATCGCCTTGAAATCGGCGCGCTCGTCCGTTTCCTTGACCTGTTCCTCGAGGGCGACCCGTTCCTTGGGATCGATGATAAGATGCGGAAACGGCATCAGGACATCCTTCGCCCCGGGGTCGAACGCGATGGCGCCGCCGCCGAACATGCAACCGACGATGGTGATACCGGTCGAAAGCCAGAACGCCCAGATGTGCTTGCGAAACGTGCGGGGGAAGTCGACGGCGATCCATCGAATGGGCGCAAAACGGTGGGGGCAGCCGCGGACCTCGTGAATCTGACCGTATGCGCGGGAAACCAAGGCTTCCAGATAGTGCTTCAATTCAATGTCGGCCGCGACGGACGAGACTTTGGACAGGTCGCCGGCGGTGCGCTCGTAAAGATAGTGCAGGCGCCGCGCCTGTTCGAGCCCCAAGGTCCCGTGCGCCTCCGACTCGATGCGATCGAGGCGTTGCTCAAGTTCGGTCCAATAGGGGCGTTCTTCCCTGAGAAATCGCTGGAGATCAATGATCATTGCCGAACGTACTCAGTGGTCCTTTCGCTGGCGCGGTCGAGCGCGTTTTTAGGCCGCGCCCCGCAATTCAAAGTTCTCCAACCGAAGACCCTTGCCCACGCGCCGTGCACCACTTCTTTCCCGATTTCAAGATCCAACAAAAAGCGTCCGCATTTCAATTCGCGGGATGACACCCGCGGCGGTCAGGTCAAATAAGCTGCCTCTGCTTTACATTCGTATACTGTGTCACGATGTCGGCGCACATACGCTCGTTCTCGAGCATGAAGAAACGCACGCCTTTGCGGTGCAGCACGCGTTCGACTTCCCGCAGGTCATGCCACATCAGATGCCCCGCAAGGCTATTATAGATGTCGGCCACGCTCTCGACGCCGGGGTCGGAAAACAGGGGCCTGACACCCGGCGGATTCATCATCCCCACCAGGCACAGGTGCTGCCTTCGGATCAGGTCGATATCGTGCACGAAGCTGTCCTTCAGCACAGCGTCGTCGAGGTTGGTCAGAAAAAGGAGCAGGGCGCGCCGCCTCAGGCGGAGACGAAGGAACGCGAACAGTTCGTTGAAATCCGGATTGACCGTCTCGGGCTCGAGCGTGTACAGCGCGTCGCGGCAGGCGTTGAAATGCGCCTGACCGGTCTTCGCGCGCACAAAGCTTCGGATGCGATCGCCGAAAGTAAGCAAGCCGAACAGGTCCCCTTGTCGCTCGGCAACAAGTCCCAATAGCAGCGCCGCCGTGATGAACCGTTCGAGGTAGCTGACTTCGATGATCTCGCCGGACGAATCAACGGGCATGCGCACCGTCCGCGCACTGAGCCGGGATGTGTCGACGATCACGTAGACCTCCTGGGTCCGCTCGATCTGGAACACCTTCGAGATGGGCCGTCCGCGCTTGGCGGTCGCCCGCCAGTGTACCTCGTCATAGCCGTCGCCGGGGATGTACTCACGCAGCTTTTCGAATTCCCGCCCCTGCCCGACCTGACGCTGCGCGTGCACGCCAAACGTGCCGCGATTCAGGAACACGGCCGCGAGCCGCCGCCGCTCGGTCAACAGGTTGGGATATACGCGCAGCTCGCAATGCGCCGACTTCGCGCCGCGCACCGCCCAGAATCCCAGCGGGGAGGGCGTCTCGACGTACACCCGATCGAGCAAGTAATTGCCGCGCTTGGCCGGCTTGATCGGCCACGAGACATGCGCGCCCGGCATGCCCTCGGGCGTGAGGGTCAGCAGGTCCTGCTGTTGCGTGCCGATTTCGCGAGGAAATGCGATGCCGATCCTTAGGCGATACGACCGGCCTGTCTCGTTCTTGATATCGATGGTCAACGACCCTTCGCGGTCTTTCGTGAGCCGTACAACTTCAGGTAAAACGAATGTGACTCCATTCAAACGGCCGTAGGCCAACGCGGCATCCAACAGCGCAATCAGCGTAAGTGCGGCGATGGCCGCAAGCACGATGAAGAGCGCCTGAGGTTCGAGCACCGCCAGCGCGGAACACGGCAGGACCAGTCCGCCGACGGCGAACAAGAGGTTGTTGCTCGGCACAATCATCGGGGCACCGCCACCTCCTGGACGATCTGTTGAATAACTTCCGTCACCGTCAGGCCCTCGATTTCGTATTCGGGGCGCAAAATCAGCCGGTGTTCAAGCACGGCCCATGTCACGTCCTTGATATCGTCGGGCGTGACAAAATCGCGGCCGTTCATCGCCGCCTGCACCCGGGACGCGAGGAGAATGGCCTGCGTGGCGCGCGGCCCCGCGCCGACGAGCACGCTGTTGTGCGTGCGGGACTTGCGTACAATGTCCACGACGTACGCGATCAGTTCCTCACGGAGCGTAATCTTTTCGAGCATCGCGCGGGTGCGCGTGAGGTCCTCCGAACTCATGACCGGTTTGACTGCGCCCGTCGCAAGAGTCATTTCCGGCGATTCGGGCCCGAGCGTTCGTTTGGCAAGCGCGAGTTCTTCGTCGCGTTCGGGACAGGTCATCGCAATTTTGAGCATGAACCGGTCTTTTTGCGCTTCGGGCAGCGGATAGGTCCCCTCGTATTCGATGGGGTTTTGCGTGGCGAACACGGTAAAGTTCGGCGAAAGCGCGTGGGTCTCGCGATCAATAGTCACGCGCCGTTCTTGCATCGCCTGCAACAGGGCGGACTGCGTCTTGGCGGGTGCGCGATTGATTTCATCCGCCAGGAGGAACGTGGTGAAGACGGGACCCTTCACCAGTGTGAATTCGCTGTGCTGCAAGTTGAACACGTTCGTGCCGGTGATGTCGGCGGGCATCAGGTCCGGAGTGAATTGAATTCGCGCGAACTCGCAGCCCAGCACGTGCGCAAGGGTCCGCACCAAGAGCGTCTTCGCGACCCCCGGCACGCCCTCGATCAGAGCGTGATGGTTCGTAAAGATCGCGATGAGCGACTTGTCCACCACGTCGGTCTGTCCAATAATGACTTTGCCCACCTCCGCCCGCGCGCGGGAGAGCGTTTCCTTCAGGTGATCGAGTTCCGGTTGCATTCTTTGTCCTCGGGTTCAGGGTTCAGGGTTCCGGGTTTCGGAACGTGTGCTTCCAAATTATCTGATGTCGGTGGTACGGACAACCGCTACTTTCTTGTGAGCGATTGTATAAGTTTATGCAACATCCTGCCGACGCCCTGGCGCTGCCCCCACACGGGTAAAGCGTCGACTTCCGGCACATTGCGGAGCCGTACCGAGAGCAGGATATGCGTTTCCAACTCCGCCAGCGAGCCCCGAGAAACTGACAAATGGTGGACGTAATCGCCACGGTGCAAACGACCATACCCTTCCGCGACGTTGGCCGGTATCGAGACCGCGGCGCGTTGAATCTGGCTTCGCAAACCATACCGCTCCTGATCCGGAAACCGAAGCGGCAAGCCATAAGCCGCGACAACCCAATCCATGGCTGTACCCCAAACATCCAGATCCGGGTACGTCTCCAGTGGCATACCGGTCGACTTTCCCAATAATGACTGCTTTCCACCTACGACCTCGCTCCATCCTAAATTCTCACACGCGACCCCTACGGCCCTCCCCATTCCGGGAACCGGGAACCCGGAACCCGACGCCCGGTCCCCTGCCCCTGCTCAGCGCTACGCAGATTTGGCGGTATGCGCGCACAGGGTCCCATTCCTTTCGGGGTTGGGCGGATTCGACGTGCAGGATCGAGCGGACCTCCCGGAGCGGGCGTTCGAAGTCCTGAAGGCGATGACTGAACGACTTCTGCCATTCGTTGACACAAGTACGGACCAACTCGCGCGGGGGCACGCTCCGGCGCATTAGATTGGCGAATCCGGAGGCGCTGTCCTTCCCGTAGTACCGCCCGGCATCGACGGGCAGGTCGTCGGGATACGGAGGCACGAGCGGCTGGGCGTTTTTCCATATATACAAGGCCGCAAGGACCAGCAGCGTGAACACGGCGCCATGGAGGTTGTACTTCCGAATGAGCGCGGCAATGCCGGGATTTTCGCGGACGCCGAGATGCGTTTCATCGAATACCACCTCGCGGTTGCGCCCCACCAGCCATGCCAACAGTTCAGCGTGCCGTTCGACGCGCAGCGCTTCGTTGCTCAGAAGATACGGGTCGGAAACAAGCACGAGGGAGCCTTCGTCGAACCTCCGCTCGATCATGACAGGCATGCGCTTGCGTGTGTAAACGACCTCCCAATCGGGCGCCTTCGTGTCAAAATAGAGCGACGAATGCACGGGGATAGTCGACGGCAGCTCTGCATTCGTCACGAGTCGGGCCGTTTCCGGCAGGTAACGCGCGTCATCCGCCACGGTCAACGCTTCAAATTCGAGCCGGACGCCCCAGCGCTCCTCGACCTTCACCGTGCTGCCGATTCGGCCGTATATTTCGGAAAACGGCCGGCGGGACCGTTCCTCGTCGTTCTCGTCGTTCTCTTCCTGCTTCTTCCCGGAATCGCCCGATTCCTCGCCGTCGTCCTTCTGTTCGTCCTGTGGTTCCCCGCGACCGAACCGTTCATCCATTCGGCGCATCATCGCGCGCGATGCAGCGACGTCTCCACGCACGTCGCGTCCCGTGGGCGCAAACGCAACAACTACCCGCCCTCCGCTGCCAAGAATCCGGTCCAGGTCGCGCGCGAACTCCATTGGCATGACATCGGGATCGTCGATGCTGACGCCGAGGAGGAACAATGTCGCCGCTCGGTTTGGGGCGACTTGCCCCAAAGGCCCGAGATTTCGTTGCACGCGCAGGTCCGGCATTTCGCTCAGTGCCTCGAAAAACGCCTTCGCGCCCAAGGGGTCGGCGCGCAGCGTCGAATACGGGCTATACACATCCCCCGAATCAAAGCGTTCGAGGTAGAGCCACGTGATGCCGGAAAAGAAGCCCGCGACAAGCAGCGCCAGGAGCAATCGAGAAAGTCTATTGCTGGTTGGCAAGGGTGTGCATCCGGTTGTAGGTCTCGGTAAAGCGGTGCATCAAATCGTGCGTGGCGTCGTGCATGCCGTACCACACCCGCTCGAACATGCCAACGCTCTGCGAGAACGCCTCCGGGATTTCCGGACGGACGTGCGCGCGGCGTCGTAATTCGCGCTCGTATTCGCGGTTCGACTTGTACTTCGCAACCCGGATCAACTCCCGGTGGGCCAGTGCCGCCAGCCCGGCCAGAAAGGTGGCGCGCATCGCCAGCCGAAGGTCGCCCCGCTGCTTCATCTCATTCGCAAGCGCCAGCCAACCTTCTTCCGGCAAGGCGTCGGCGGTCAGATCGTCCTCTTCCAGATCCGGCATTCTGAGGCCCGAGGTGGCGGTGACTTCAAACACGGGTAGGCGCCGCTGCCTCCAGACCCGCAGCGCGAAAAACGTCAACAGAAAGACGACCGCAACCAAGAAGGCGTACCAGGCGGTCCTTACCGAACGCTTCCAATCTCCCGAACTCGGCGATACTGTGCTGTCGTCCCCGCTTGACCTGAGCCACCGAATGAAGCGCCGAATGGATTCCCGCACGGCATTGATTCGCTCCGCCATCCGTTCGAAAAAACCGGCAACGAACCCGCCTTCGAGGTTGTCGGACGAAAAATCCTTCGGCATCCGCCATTCGTATTCCCGTTGGGATAGCACCGAGGTGATCCGCTCGTCCAGCCGGTCCGGATCAACGGCCTGTTCCTGCGCGTATGCGGTCCCCGCCAACAAACAGGCCGCGGCGCAGAGGCCCAGAACGAGGGCGCCGCGAACGTTTGCTCCGGACGCAATCGCCCGCAGCTCCACCCGCAGGTCTTCGCCGGTGTGCAGGGATTCGCCCTGGAAACAGCGGATCGCATGCGCGGTCTTCATGACCGGGTCGAGGACGAGATACGTGACTCCGCAGACGATCGCGTGGAAAGTAGTGTTTTCGATTGCCCCGCCCTGGAGGACGACGGTTTCAATTCCAAACAGCGCCCGGAGCAGCACCGGGAACAGCAACAGCCCGCCGGCCACATTGATGACCACGAGCAGGCCGATAGGGCAAAGCGGTATGAGCATCAGGGAGAATAGCCCCAGCCAAACTAGCAACATGTCCGAACTCCAGTCCGCGGCGTTGGACTGAACGATGGGTATCAGTGCAAGTTGAAGGCCCGCCACCAGCATCACGATGTAAGGGCTGGCCAGCCAAATGAGAGTAAAGCCCTGCTTGGGCCAGCGCATCGCCTCGGTGCGCGACTTTCGGATCGCGTCACGCAACCCTTGCCCCTGCCCGTATACGCAGAAGTTCTGATAAAACGCGTGGACATAGCCGAACGGCAACATCGCGAGAAACGAAAGAGGCAATACAATCAGGCCTGTCGCATGGACAAATCCGTGGTCCGCCATCATGCGCCAAACGCGCCCGACCGACCACCCTCGCGGCGGTTGGCCGGCAAGGCGCGCCCGGACAATTCCGGCGAATACCGCGTGCCAGAATTTCATCCATACGAAAAGCGCCGCCACACCGAGCGAGGCCTCGGCCACGTAGGTGCGCGCGCGGGCGCCATGAATCATGTCCGACCAAAAGTATAAGAGACCGAAGATGAAGGGGAGCGAACCGAGGTAGTACGCGCTGAGCACATGGGCCGGACAACGCCGCAGAAAATGGATCGCCTCCTCGGCCAGCTCCACGCCGCCGATGCCCTCGGCCATTCGCTTCCGTTTCATTGCGGCGCCCCTGGCTCCACCGCCCAAAGGGTGATTTCATGGAACTCGGACGGCACCGTAATCAGTCCTCGCCCCAACAGGTAGAAAAACGTCCATACGAGAAGTAAGCCGGCGACCAACGCCGCCGAACGCGCTGCGAAGGCCAGGCGCCCGCCCTGCTCCTGCGCTTCGTCGGCAATCTGGCGCAGGCACGACGCGCACAGCACACGGTCCTCGTGCTCCACTACGCATTCGCGGCAAAAGTAGTGGCGGCACTCGGGACACCGCGCGACGGCCTCGCGCTGCGCATGGTTCCAGCACCGTTGATGCGCAATCGCGCTCATGTGGCGCCTCCCCCCTGTTGCAGGCCCGCGCTCCCCACGGCGGTCCGGCGTGACCGTCTACGGCGCCAATCGAGCAGGAACTTGGTCCCAATCGTCACAATGACCATATCGACGAGGACGTTCAATGAGTGGAGTACGCGGTCTACTGCGGCTTCGGCGCGTTGCATCGCAGAATTCAGGTCTTCAGCGGATTCCGACGCAACTGCAAAACCGAAGACCATGACTACTACCAAGACGATCGCGACTCCAAAGCTGATCAGACAAAACGCGATCAGTGCCCGGAAGCCTTGGGGAACGTCACTGTGGCGCTGCCGGATCAGCAGGACCAAGGCAAGCGTCGCTACGGCGAAAAACAACAGGAAGCCCGCGACATCGAGCACGGAACTCTCATACCAATAGTCAACGGCGTTGAAGGCCATGTCCAAGGCCGTAAGGGAGAGAAACAGGGAATACGGCCAGACGGCCTCCTCGCGCTGGGGGCGGCGCCTTCTGGCGTGCCAATGCGCCGCACGATTGAGACGAATCGCGGCTTCGTCGAGCGATTCTTCGGTAATGGCGGCGCGCCCTTGCACACCTTCCACCGCGCGGCGCAGGACCTCGACGACCCGTCGCGCGGTGTACAGACGGCCCAGGCAGGTCAGCGGCTCCTCATGGACCGCAGTCAGGATCTGCACGTCACACGTGGGTCCCAGGATGGTATTGATGAGAAGACCGACGACCCAAAGCATAGCGATGATGCCATACACAAGGGCCGTCAGGTCGCTCCACCCGAGCTGCAGCCACCCGATAAGCCCGATTGCAGCGAACAGCGTCGCGAACAGGACAAACACAAGGTTCAACACTGCGCCCGCAATCGACTTCTGGATAAAGAGACCCTGAATGTCGGCGAAGTAAAAGCGTTTGTACGACTCGGCGTAGCGCGAAGTCGTCACCACGAATAGATGGTCCGGAGCAAGGTAAAGACGCTGGTACTCCCGGTAAAACAGGCCGAAGTACCTGCGTGCCCGGCCGGGCAGAGGCGTATAGTTCGGCGGACCGGCGAGAGTTCCGGTTGCTACGGCCGGTTCTGCCATCATGCCTCCGATAGCACCCCCATGAACGTGAATACCACGAGCAGGACCAGCAATCCCAATTCGCCGGCCGCCAGCAGTAGCGCAATGATGTACCGCCATCGCCCCTTCCGCATGAGACCCAGGGGTGAATTCCAGTGTCGTACGACTAGATAGATCGCCGCGCTTGCGGCAAAAGCGGACACCGGCGGACATAGGACTACGAACAGCAATCCCCCCACGGCATAACTCAATGCCTGCGAATCGTAGAGTTTTCGTTCGGCGGTGAGTTGTTCGAGCCTGCCTTTGCGTTGTCCGGTCTCGATGCAGTTGGAACACAGGTGCTCGCCACTCAGTTCGACGTCGCAGAGGGAACACAGGAACCGGCCGCAGCCGTCGCAGGGCACAACCGCCTTTTTGCCGGGATGATAAAAGCAACTGCTCTCGCCGTCCACCAACAGGGTTTCGCCGGCGACGGCTCCACTGGGCGGCCGAAAGTAGGCGGGGAAAATCAGCACACGCGTGGGCGTGTTGCATCCGGGGCAAGCCACGAATCCGTCCACGTTCAAGGCTTCGACCGGCAACCGGATCAGGCAGCGGTCGCAGGTCAACAGCGCTGCGCCCATCCCTGTGAATACCTAGGCCCGCACCACGCGGGTTCCGCAGATATGATCGTGGAGCGCCCTCTTCTCGCTGTCAAACGCGGCGATAATGAAACCGATGAGCAGGGTGAGGCCGCTGAGCAGTCTCGCCCAGTACCGCCCGAACGCCCGCCCATACGTCAGGCGGGCACCATCCGGCCGGACGACCTTGATGCCCACGGCCATCTTCCCAGGGGTGGCGCCGAACCGGCCCAGGAAGAACGTTTCATACGCACATTGGACGGCGTAGGAAAAAAGATTGATCATCAATTGCAGGCCGAGGATCAATGCTTCGACCTGACCGGGATCGGGCTGCGATCCGGCGACGACACCGACTACCAGTCCAAATACAAGGCTTAGAGGCAGCAATACAACCGCCAGTACAATCCCGTCGATTATGATAGCGGCGAAGCGTATCCAGAAGCCCGCGAAGACGAACTGCGATGCGATACGCCCACCTTCCTTTAACTGTTGGACAAAATAGGGTTTGCACTGGGCGCACACATAGGCGCCCTGGTATTGGATCACCTCGTCCTCGGGAAAAGTCCGATTGCACGAACTGCAGACAAACATGGGCCGATCGTCGGCGGAATAGGCCGCCCCGCCCTGTGTCCCCGCGGCAGACGTGTCGGCAATCTGAGGCCCGATCTGGTCGAACGCGGCCCAGTCCGCCATGCCGTCCCGCCATACGAGCGTATCCGACGCGATGGTTCCCTGCCCCACCATTCCATTGAATTCCGCGTCCGTGTAAGGCCCAAACCGCTGTCCGTCCTTTGCGTAGTACCAAGGCATATTTGCTCTCCTGCTCGCCGAATTCCCCTAGGGCCCCTGCCACGCGGACCATGTGATATCGTCGACCACCGCCACGATGGGTGCAGTCGTTCCGGACGCCGCGCCGCCATCGCCATCCTACTCGGTGCGCGGGACGATTGCCAAACCGGGGATCACGGAACTCGTCGCGCCGCCGAATGTAAGAGCCCATCGCCAATAGGTACAATGCCGGGAACATGATAGAACAACTCAAGGACGACGTCCGGCGGCTTGCAACGCCGCAGGGCCGGATGGTCGGGACACGCGGACACGCGGAAGCCCGCGCTTACCTGATTCGGCGGATACGGGAAATCGGGCTGACCCCCTATGCCGACGAGCGGTTCGAGTATCCGTACGGTGGACAAGCCGCGCTTGTGAATGTCCTGGCCCGACTGGAGGGAACGAGGCCCGACGCGGCGCCGGTCCTGCTGGCGGCGCACTACGATACCTGCGGCGCGATGCCGGGGGCCGATGACAACGCCTCGGCGATAGCGATCGCGTTCGCAGTGGCTGAACGTCTGCGAACGCA
The DNA here is from genome assembly GCA_045863315.1 of Candidatus Hydrogenedentota bacterium. Taxonomy (GTDB): domain Bacteria; phylum Hydrogenedentota; class Hydrogenedentia; order Hydrogenedentales; family SLHB01; genus JABWCD01. The sequence continues at coordinate 18,299 of BTUX01000049.1, forward strand.
CAGGCCCGAACGCCCGCTTATTTTTGCGTTCTTCGACGGCGAGGAGCCCCCCCATTTCCTGACACCAACCATGGGATCGACCTATTTTTACGAAAACCAGCGCACCGGCCCGGTGCATTGCGCGGTCGTACTGGATCTCATGGGGCACGCGGTGCCCGTACCCGGTCTTGAGGATGTGCTATTCGTGTTGGGGATGGAGAGTGACCCGGGACTGGAAACGGTGATCCGCCACACGCAGCCGCGGGCCGGACTGCGCATCGCCGCCGTGCCGAACCGCGTGATCGGCGACATGAGCGACCACCACATATTTCGCATCAACCGGCGGCCGTACCTCTTCTTTTCGTGTGGACAGTGGGAGCACTACCACATGCCGACCGACACGCCGGAGAAACTTGATTACGAAAAGATGGAGCGCATGGCAACGTACCTCGCGGGCGTTGTGGAGAAAGTTTCTTCTACGCGACTGGACGGCCCCTTCGAAGGCTACGATTCGAGCGCGACGGAACTGGAACTCATGCGAAAGCACGCGGACGGCATCGCGAAGCTCCTGGGCCTGCCCCTTGCCGATGCCCGCGATATGGAACGACTCGTCCACACGATGATCGCGCGTTTCGGGCTGCTCACCGAGCGGTGAGAATCGCACTACTTTCCGGCTTCTTCTTCCTTTCGGCGGCGTTTCGATTCCCGCTCCTCGAGGGTACTGCCGAACCAGCCTTTGTGCCAGAAATAATAGATCTGAATCACGAACGCAGCGAGCATAAGCCCCATGGCGAACGGGTACCCGAAGTACCACTCGAGTTCCGGCATGTTCCAGGGTGAAATCTCGGGGTCGAAGTTCATGCCGTAAATGCTGGCGATGAAAGTCATGGGGAGAAAAATCGTGGCAATAACCGTCAAGACCTTCATCACTTCGTTCATGCGCGCGCTCAATGAAGAGAGATACACGTCCATGAGGTCCGAGACCAGTTCGCGATACGCCTCGACGAGGTCGAGAATCTGTATGGTGTGGTCGTAGCAGTCGCGCAGGTAGATGCGGGTCTCCGGGCTGAAAATCGCACAGCGATCGCGCAGGATGGCGTTGATGGCCTCGCGCAGCGGCCAGATGGCGCGCCTCAACAGCAGCAGGTCACGACGCGCACGGTGGATGTCGTTCACGGTCTTGCGCGTGGGCGTTTCGAGCACTTCGTCCTCGAGGTTCTCGAGATAGTCGCCGTAGATCTCGATGATCGGGAAATACGCGTCCACAAGGGCGTCGATGAGACAGTACGCCAGGAAGTCCGCGCTGCCGGCGCGGATGCGCCCCGCACCCTTGCGCAGCCGCTCCCGGACGGGCGTGAAGCAGTCGCCGCCGGCGCGTTCCTGAAAGGTCAGGACAAACCCGGCCCCGAGAAACATACTGAGTTGTTCGGTTTCGATGCCTTCGTTCTGGTAGACCATCCGGGCGACAAAGAAGAGCTGGTCGTCGTATTCCTCGATCTTGGGCCGCTGGTGCACATTCACGACGTCCTCCAGGGCGAGCCGGTGCAACTCGAATAGGGTGCCCAGTTGCTGGATCACTTCCTTGTCGCCCAACCCGTCGACGTTGATCCACACGACCGGCCATTCCTGGAGGTATGCGGCGATTTCGTGCGGGGACTCGATGTGCTGTTCGACCAGCCCGTCGGGTCCATATGCCATGATGGCGATGACAGGCTTCGGCGCCTCGGGATCAACCGTGATGGTGCCGGGCACAGCGCCCGGCGGCGTGCGCCGGCGAATAGTCAGCGTTTCGTTCGGATCGATTTGCGGCACGTTCGGGCTCCCCCGCTGGACATGCATCGCGCGGGTGTGGATGAGAAACCGGCGTGTGGGCGCCGACATTTTCGACTCGCCAAAGCGTACCAGAGCGCCGGGTCGGCTTTCACGCCCGATCGGAAACCGTGATAAAATGCGTCTTTGCGCCCGGTCGTGTGTCCTGAACCCGGGCCCGTCAACGGTGTCTAATACGACAGGAAATCGGGCGCCGCGAAAGCGCCGCGGGAGCATTGCCAGATCGTGGTCCTGCTGAAAGAAGCGCGCGGGCATTCCGACCTTGGATTGGTCGAGGAATGCCGTAAAGGCGATTCGTCGGCGTTCGATGAACTCGTGCGCCGGTACAAGGACCGCGTTTACGGAGTCGTGTACCGGTTTCTCGGCAATCGCGAGGACGCGCTCGATGTGAGTCAGGAGGTGTTTGTACGGGCGTACCGGAGCATTAACGGATTTCGGGGCAACTCGAAGGTGTACACGTGGCTGTACAGCATCGCGGCCAATCTCGCGCGCAACCGGCTTCGCGACGCAAGCCGGATGGGCCGCAACAAGGGCACGTCGCTCGAGCGGCTCGAGGAGGAGGCGCCGGGGTTGGTGGACGCAACGGCAGAGTCAATCAACAACCCGCGCGAGAGCGCCATCTCGGAGGAATTGCAGTTACTCCTGCAGCAGTGCCTCGCGGAATTGCCCGAACATTATCGGCTCGCGTTTGTGCTTCGGACGTTTGAAGACCTGAGTTACGATGAAATCGCGGAGGTCATGGGCTGTCCCGTGGGCACCGTGAAGTCGCGGTTGAACCAAGCCCGGCAAATGCTTCGCGACCGATTGAAGGAATTCGCCGTACTGTAGCGGCGGCTGAAAGCGATGAATAAGGTAGACCGCGATAAAATCCGGGACCAGTTTGGGGCGCTGCTGGACGGCGAGTTGCTTCCCGAGCAACGGGAGGCGGTCGAGTCCGCGCTGGCGCAGGATGCCGAACTGTTGCGTGAACTCGATGCCTTGAAGCGGGTCGACGATTTGTACCGCGCCATGCCGGCAGTGTACGCGCCGCAGGGGTTCGAGCACGGGGTCCGGGACCGGTTGCGGCCGCGTGTCCTGTGGTTCGGGCAGCGCCGGCACAAAACACGCCGGGTGTGGCCGACGGCCCTCGCCGCGGCATTGTTCTTGTTCACATCCGGCTACGTGATCGTTCGGATGCAGCAGTCCAGTTCCGATTTGCGGATTGCGAGCCTGCCCAAGCCACAAATGGATGGTTCGCTGCAATCGATCCAACCAGAGACCTCGCAGGAGCCGGCGCCCGACACTTTGTCCGAGACGGCCGACAAAACCGACTCCCCGCCGTTTGAGGCCCAGCTCCGGAGTCTGGGC
>BTUX01000050.1:0-21091 GCA_045863315.1 Candidatus Hydrogenedentota bacterium
GGTATCTGCCGCACGAAGTTGTATCCTTTATTGCCCGTGGGTATGAAAAATCCGGGCTAAAACATTGCCGTCACCCCCAGTCCGCCAGTCGCGGTTCAGCTGGATTCTCACCGTGTTCCTGTCCTTTACACCGCCATGGAAAATGGCGGTACATTCCGCCTCGATATCTCATACAACGTACCGTCGGACTCGTGGCTTGCCACCGGCCCCCCTGCCGTTCGATACTGAGCTTCCTACACTGGGTCACGCCCAGCCCTGGGAGTTGAGGTATTTCGTTGACATTTGTAGAACCAATAAAGGCCGCAGCCGGAATTATCCTTACACGGGAACGAGAGCCACGAGTCCTGCTCGCGAGGCGCAGCGAAGCCCTGCGGTTCATGGGCGGGTTCCATGTCTTTCCCGGGGGGCGGGTCGATGACGACGAACCGATTCACCGCGTCCGGGGGGCTGGAGACCCTCTCGAAGCGGCGGCGATCCATGCCGTCGCACGGGAGATATTCGAGGAGACCGGGCTGCTGTTCGCACGGGGCCGCACGCCTGGCCTTGAGACACTCCGGCTAGCCCGTCGCGGCATACTCGAGGGGACCGATCGATTCGACGCCTTTCTTGGACGCCATGACCTTCATGTCGCCGCGGAAGATTTCGAGCCGGCGGGAGTCTGGGTCACGCCGGCCATTGCTCCTGTAAGGTTCGATACGCGCTACTACCTGGTCCGGTATGACCGCGCCGAAGGGCACGAACTGGTAGTGGGCGAAATCGACGCGCTGGATTGGTTGACTCCCCGCGAAGCCCGTCGGCGGTGGCGTCAAAACCAGTTGCAGCTACCGCCACCGGTGGCCTACGTGCTTCAACAGCTAGCGTCTTATGCCTTCCCCGAGGTATGGGAGCGATTGCGGAACGTCGGCGAACACCGAGGCGATAAACCCGCAAAAATGGAGTTCCGCTACGGCATTTATCTGCTCCCGCTCCTGTCGCCCACGCTCGCGCCCGCCACGCATACCAATTGCGTCATTATCGGCGAACAAGACCTGTACGTAATCGACCCCGGCACCCACAATAGCGAAGAATTCGGCCTGCTTGCCCGGCAGTTGCAGATGCTGATCGATCTCGGTGGTACTGTGAGGGGCGTTCTCCTCACCCACAGCCATGTCGACCACGTCGGCGCGGCCGAATTCTGCCGCAAGACATACGGCGCGCCGGTCTGGGCGCACGAGGCCGCCGCCCGCCGACTCGATTTTCCCGTGGATCGCCTCCTATCGGACAACGAAATCATCCCCATCGCCGGCGATCCCGAGTGGCGGTTGCGCTGCATCCACACGCCTGGACACGATCCCGGGCACCTGTGCTTCATCGAGGAGACGACCGGCACGCTCATCGCCGGTGACATGATCGCAAATCCGGGCACGATCGTGGTCTCTATCGATCACGGCGGCGACATGACGCAGTTTCTCGCCAGCCTCGAACGACTCGCCGATGAAGATTGCAATCTGATACTTCCGGGCCACGGCATGCCGATGACGCATCCTCGCGAGAAATTCCGCAAACACCTTGAACATCGGCTGTGGCGAGAGGAAAAACTCAAGGCCGCCTTGGCCGAAGGACACACTCGAATCGAGGAACTGCTGGCTAAAGTCTACGACGATGTGCCGGCCGAATCGTGGGCGCTCGCGGAATATACGCTCCGAGCCCACCTCGCGCGGTTGGGCGCCGCGCTCTGACCCGTTCTTAAACGACAACCTTCGTTTCGCGTCGATCCCAATTCCGGGCCGCCCGCTTTACACGCCGGCCCCCAACTTTACACTCCGGCCCCCACGTGGAATAATGTCCGCAAGAAGGGACCTGAAACCATGCCACTACTCAAGTCTTCCCGGCGTCAATTCCTGTCCACTGCGTCTAAACTCGCGGCGGCTGTTGTCGCTCCCAACATTGTCCCGTCCGGGGTGCTCGCGGCCGAGGACCGGCCCGGGCCCAACGACCGCATCAACATCGGTTACATCGGCGTGGGCCGGCGGGCGTCGCAACTGATGGGCGTGCCTCCCGACACGCGAATCGTCGCCTACTGCGACGTCAATCGGTCGCGGCTCGAAAAACTTGGCGCAAAAAACAAGGACGCGAAACTGTTCACCGACTACCGCGAACTGCTTCAGTCGCCGGACATCGATGCCGTCATCGTTGCGACGCCGGACCACTGGCATGCCCTGCCTGTGATTCAGGCGTGCGAAGCGGGAAAGGACGTCTATTGCGAGAAACCGTTGTCGCTGACGATCAACGAGGGCAAGGCGATGGTCGCCGCGGCGCGCAAGCACGGGCGCGTTGTCCAAACCGGAAGTCAACAGCGCTCGATGCCGGAATGCCTTCAGGGCATCGAATTCATTCGGGAAGGCGCGATCGGAACTATCCATACGGTGAACTGCGCAAACTATCCCAGCCCCTGGGACTGCGACCTGCCGGAACAGCCCGTACCGGAAGGCCTGAATTGGGACATGTGGTGCGGCCCGACCGAACCCCGCGGTTACCATGACGACCTGTATTTGCCCCGTGCCGAAAACCGAAAGTATCCCGATGGCCGCCCCCTTGGCTGGATATCCTACACGCCTTACTCCGGCGGAGAGATGACGGGTTGGGGCGCGCACGGCCTCGATATCGTTCTCTGGGCCTTGGACCAAAAAGGGCCTGTTGAAGTCTGGACTGAACCCGACGCGCCATCCGGACCACCGGTCTTCTTCGGGAAGACCCTCCAATTCGAAGACCCAGACGCGTGGCCCGAAGGGAAAAAGCTGACCTGTCCCGTGGTGTTCCGATTCGCCGGTGGCGTCACGGTGAAACTCAATGGCAAAGGCGGCGGCGGTGGGGGAGTATTCGAGGGAGACGCCGGCCAACTCATGATCGATCGTGCGCAATACGATTTGCGCCGCAGAGGCGCACAACCCGAACTCACCAAACCGGGACCCGACACAACTATGCCGCACATCGCGAACTGGTGTGAATGCATCCGCACTCGCGCGAAGCCCTGCGCCGACATTGAAATCGGGCACCGCGCGGCGGTGCTGTGCCATCTCGGCAATATTGCGCGATGGGCCAACCGCACACTGAAGTGGAACCCCGACAAGGAAGAGTTCGTCGACGACGCGGAAGCGAACAAGTACCTCGAGCGTCCCATGCGCGCACCCTGGCAACTGACTGCCTGACGGCACAACCTGCACCGGACTACTTGCCGTTGCGGACCTCGTTCAAACATTCGCGCAGCCGGCGCGCAACATCCTGCACATAAGGCTGCATGAATACCGTGAAGTGATTGCCGGGTATTTCCCTCACATCGACGGTTTCGACATACCGGTCCCAACCCAGCGTGGGACTCTTGTCGACCTTGAACTCGACGACTTTCTCCCTGCACTTCAATAACGTCAACACCGCCGGGTATGGTTTCGGTACATAGTTGCGAACGATGCGGTCATGCCATTTCATCAGGTTGAAGGTCCGCAACAACGGCGCTTGCCGGATGAGCAGCAGGTGCCGGTTGCTTTCCACTACACGTGACATCTCAGCTTTTCCCACAATCGCCGAGAGCAACGACCGCACCAATCGCCGAACAGCGGACAGACCGGAATTGCGCCTGTTCGGCTCCTCGCGAATGGTCGCGATCAGGAACAGGATGTCCTTGATTAACGGTAGCGAATAAAACGGCAGGGACAATTGGGCCTTGGCCGCGAGAATTCCGTTGCGGACGAATTCGACGGCATCGAAGCGTTCCGGCTTCAGATAGGGCACCGGCGTGTCAAACATCACGAGCAACGACACCTCCTGGCCTTGTGTGATCAGTTGTTGCGCCATTTCGTACGCCACGTACCCTCCGAACGACCACCCGCCCAACTGGTACGGTCCCTCGGGCTGCACCGTCCGGATGTGTTCAATGTACTCCGTCGCCATGGCCTCGATGGACGGATGGGGAGGTGTCGTTCCATCCAGACTTCGGTCTTGTAATCCGTAAATCGGTTGATCGTCGTCAAACTGGTGCGCGAGATGGAAGTACGTGAAAATATGACCTCCCGCGGGGTGCACGCAGAAAAACGGCGCTGGAGTTCCCCCCGGTCGTATGGTCACCAGAGGATGCCACGGTGCGACCGGCAGTTCACTTCGTAGGAGTTCGGCCAGTCCTGCGATGGTCGGCCGATCGAAGATGGCGGTCAAGGGTAATGTTTTGCCGAAATGCCTCTCAATGCGCGCAAGCAATTCCGCGGCCTTCAGGGAATGGCCCCCGATCAGGAAGAAATTCTCATGAATTCCAATCTGCTGAATGCCGAGGGTCTGCTCCCAAATGGCAATCAACTGCACTTCGAAGTTGTCCCGTGGCGTCACAGGTTGTCCGTCGCGCGACGCACTTTTCGACGCGAGGGCGTTGCGGTCGATCTTGCCGCTGGCCGTCTTCGGCAACTCCTTCAGCACCGTGAGCCGCCCAGGCACCAGGTAGCCCGGCACCCGCTCCCGCAGCCGGCCCAGCACCGCCTCCTTCGTCACCTCTCCCGCTACCCACCCCTCCAGCCATGCCTCCCCCCGCTCGTCCCTCCTCGCCACCACACCCGCCTCCCGCACCCCCTCGCAACCACTCAGCGCCGCTTCCACCTCTCCCAACTCGATTCGGTACCCCCGCACCTTCACCTGGCCGTCCAACCGACCCACGTACTCCAGCTTCCCGTCCCGCCTCCACCGCACACGGTCCCCCGTACCGTACATCCTCCCTTCCCCCGCAAACCGGTCCGGCACAAAACGCTCGCCCGTCAACTCCTCCCCCTTCCAATACCCACGCGCCACCCCCTTTCCCCCTATCCACAACTCCCCCTCCACCCCCAACGGCGCCAGCCTCCCCTCGTTCAACACGTACAGCCTCACGTTGTCCAGCGCCCTGCCTATCGGCACCACTCCCCCCTCGTACTCCCCCAAACACTCCTCCAACGACGCGCACACCGTCCCCTCCGTCGGACCGTACGCGTTCAAAAACCTGCAACGCCCCCCCCATCGCCTCGCCAGCTCCGCCGGGCAACGGTCCCCCGCGCTCACCACCGTGCGCAAGCTCCCGCACTCCTCCGGCTCCAAGTACCCCAACATCACCGGCGGAAACGTCGCCACCGTCACCCCGTTCTCCCTCATATACTCCGTCAGCCGCACCGGCGACGACACCACCTCCTGCGGCGCCAACACCAACTCCGCCCCGCTGCACAACGCCGTGAACACCTCGGACACCGACGCGTCAAAACTCAACGACGCAAACTGCAGCACACGGCTCCCTTCCCCTATCCCAAACGCCTCCATCTGCGCCCGCGTCAGGTTCCACAATCCCCCGTGCTCCACCAGCACCCCCTTGGGCCGGCCCGTCGAACCCGACGTGTACATCAGGTATGCCAAATCCCCGGGGCCGCTGCCTCCCTTCGCCCCCACCCTCTCCTTCTCCACACTCCCCATTCCCCTCAACTCCACCACGTGCTCCACCATACCCCGCAGCCATTCCGGCGCCTCCCCGTCCACCACCACGTGCCGCAGCCCCGCGTCCTCCACCATGTACCGCAACCGCTCTTCCGGATACCCCGCGTCCAACGGCACGTACGCACCCCCCGCCTTCAACACCCCCAGCAACCCCCACACCATCTCGAACGTACGGCCCGCGCACACCCCCACAAACGTCTCCCGCTTCACCCCCGCACTCACCAGCGCCCGCGCCACCCCGTTCGACCGACCCTCCAACTCCCCGTAACTGACCGTCTGCCCGCACAACCGAAGCGCCGTCGCCTCACCCCGCGCCTTCGCACGCCCCTCGAACGCCTCCACCACGCTCGATCCACCCAACTCCACCTCACGCCCACAACCCCATTCCAATAACCGCGACCGTTGAGTTTCGGGCAGGATCTCGAGCTCAGAAATTGGACACTCGGGGTTGTCCAGTATCCCGTCCAACAGGGTCAGAAACTGCGAGACGGCCTCCTCTCTCATTTCGGAATCAAACAGGTCGCAGTCGAAGTCCATGATCAATCGGAGTTGACCGCTTCCTTCGAAGTCATGCACATGCACGACAAACGGCACCGCCTGTGTGCCGGGGTGGACCCACTGCTGCTCGGCGACGTAGCCGTTGAAGCGGGGAAACTGCGCGGTCTGATAGTTCAGGACGACGTCAAACACGCGGCTTTGGACGGGGTTGTCAGGATAATACGGTCTATGCCGCAGATTCTCGGACACCTCTCGCTCGATCTTGCGGAGTACGGACCTCGTTGTGTCGGTCCTCTCCAGGGAGATCTGCAGCGGGAGTACATGAATAAACAGGCCTACCGTATCCCGAAACGGCGCCGCGTGGCGATTGTGGTGCGGCATCCCGATCGATAGCCGATCGGTTCCGCTGACACGATGGAGCCACGTCAGTAACGCAACCGCAAAAAGATTGAATAACGTGACGTTCTCCGACTTATGGTAAATCCCCGGGCGTGTCGCAAGCCGGCGCAGTCGCTGCGTACGATCCGGGCACAGGTCGCGCGACACCCGGACCACGCGCGACAGCTTCGTCACCGCCCTGCGCCCATAAAAACAGATTGGCTCCCGTCGTTCAGCGAGTTTCCTGCGCCAGAATTCCTCCGCGTCCCGTCCGCGATCGGAAAGCCGTTCTTGGCGCTCGCGCATCGAATATTCGACGAAGGTCGGGACATTCTGGAAGACCCTATCCATCTCGGCGGGCGTCAGCTTGCCACTGATTGAGAGCGAGTAGAGTTCGCCGGTCCATCGGAACACCAACGAAGTCGACCAGGCATCGCAAATGATATGGTGCTGGTTAAGATACCAGACCGTGCGCGAGGGACCGAGCCGTATCAGGACTGAATCGATAAGTCGACCCCCCAGATCGAAACACCGCTGCACGCGCTCGCGCACCCACGCGGACAACGTCTCCTCTGGATTTTTGTCTTGCGAAAAATCCAGCAGTTCCACGTCGTATCGAATCGCCGGAAGGATGCGCTGCTTGGGCGCGCCGTTTTCGTCCACAAATACGGTCCGCAACGCGTCGCAACGGTCGACGACGGCCTGGAAGGCGCGCTGAAAATGATCATGCTGGATATCGGCGGGAAGCAGAAACGTGTGCGCCATGTTGTAGAGAGGCACGTCCCGGTACAGTTGCTGACCGGTCCAGAAGCGCGACTGCGCAAGGGTCAGGTCCAACATTTCAGAGCTTTGCATGGGTGTTGAACCTTTGTATCAGTGACGTGGTTTGGCGATGCCGGTTTCCCAGATTGCCTCGTTGCAATCTCTTGGGTGCGCAGACGGCGACAGCGCGGCGTTGATGCATCGTGTCAGTTCACGCGACACCTCGCCGATGGAATTCGCGAGATGTTCCATGTGGTCGCCGGGTATATCCACGACCTCGACGCGATCGCAATACTTGTCCCAGCTCAATGTGAAGTCCTTGGCGCAAACAGGAGGTTGCACGTTCGCGCGAAACACCACTACCCGCCCCGAGTAATGCGTCGGTTTGTGGCGGTACCATGCCTCCGCGTTGAATTTCATGTTTTTCATCACACGTCTGAACGACGGAATCTGCATCGCGTCAAGCGACTGCTTGTCCAGGGCATTCGCAATGCCGGTGCCCTTCAGAAGCGCTTCGAGCCACGCCCAACTCAGGAAATCGGCGACGGACTGCCGCTTGCTCTGTCTGCCGTTCCGGACGTTCTTCACCATGAGGTAGAACGCGTCGAATACGTAGGGCAGCATGTGAAACGTGATGCGCGCACCGTGCTTCAGTCGATGGAATCGGATCGCCAACTCCTCCAGATAGGTATCCCCCCGCCGCTTCCGAAAACCCGTGGCCGTGCAATCCATCAGCACCAGCAAGGGGACCTCGCAGCCCTGCCGCGCCAGAATTTGACCCATGGCGAACGCGATTCGACCGCCATAGGAGTATCCGCCAAACAGATACGGCCCGCTCGGGTAAAATTCGCGCATAACGTCGACGTAGTGTTGCGCAAGCTCGTCCACCGTTTCGAACGGGTCACAGTCGCCGTTCAGATAGGGGTCCTGCAACCCATACAAGGGCTGGTCCGGCTCCACCAGCGGAGCCAGTCGAAAGTAGGGAAACACGACGCCGCCGCCGGTGGACACGCAGAAGAACGGAGGTTTTGTTCCCGTGGGCTTGATTGGCACGAGGGTGAAGTTCGCCTTGAGCGACTGTCCCTGCGGTTCCTGCACCGGACAACGGCCATTCCCCCCCCGTTGCTCCTCGATCATCTGCGCCATTGTGGCGATGGTGGGGGCAATCAGAAAGCGCGGCAAGGGCAAGTCGGTCCCAAACTCAGCGCTTACCTTTGACATAAGGCGCACGGCAAGCAGCGAGTGTCCTCCCAAATCAAAAAATGAGTCCTCGCGTCCCACTCGCGAGACACCGAGAACTTCCCTCCAAAGTCCTGCCACTGTTTCCTCGAGGGGCGACAACTGCGCGGCGGACTCGGATTTCGAGGGCGGGAGCGGCTGCTCCGGTGCCGGCAGTGCCCCGCGATCCACTTTTCCATTCGGCTTCAGGGGCAGTTCCGACAGCAACATGTACATCGCAGGCAACATATAGTCAGGCAGCCGATCTTCAAGAAAGGCCCTTACCTCGCCGATCAGTTTTTGTCCCGTTATCTCTCTCAGCGGGTCCGAGGCATAGGACCGCCACGGCCGCTGAGCAACAACGGATCGGTCCCGCGCAAGCAGCGCAGCTTGGCCGGCGCGGTGAAATACTGCGCCAAAAGTCCCGTGGCGGCCGGGTCTCGACCAGTCCAGGATCAGTTGGTAGCCCAATTCCCGCGCCAGCTCGGCCAAATCGGCGGGATCGCATCCGCGCGCCGCTTGTCCGTCACGACGGAGCAACAAGGCGATCGGCTCGCCGTCGTCGTCTTCCGACAACCACTCGAGCAATCGGTTTTCCTCCTGCAACCGGGCATTTTGAATCGAGTGAATCGCAAGCAACTCGTTTTTTTTCGAGGACAATATGCGGCGAAGGTTGCTCACTCCGTGTGCCGCCGGGTCCCATTCGATCCAGTCCGGAGTCAGCAGGTTCAATGCCGGACCTTTTGTGTGAATGGTCACCTCGTAGCGAAACTTCGTCAACTCGTTGCGCACGCGTGCACGCTTGGGCTCAATCCGAACACCCGCGATGTCCGGGAACCGACCCGCCAATGCCACAAAGAACTCCGGATCGATCACCAGTTCTTCTTCACGCTGCATTCGCCGGCGTACCTGTTCAGAGAACTCTCGTCTGCGGACCGAATCTTCGCATTGATGCGCCTGAACCGATGCGCAGCATGATTCCAGCAGGGGCAGGCTTCGCACATCGCCGATATAGACGGCGCCTCCCGGCCTGACCGCCCGAAGCGCTCCCTCCACAACCTGAAGTAGGTATTCGACGCTGGGGAAGTATTGGACGACGGAGTTCAGGATGACCGCGTCGAAAGATCCCGGCTCGACACCCGAGAAATCGTCCGCGCGACGGTTATGAAGTTGAACATGGCGCAGATCCGCGCGCGCCTCGATCAGTCGCCGGCTGTGCCGCAGCACCGCAGCCGAGAAATCGGTGCCCCAATACGTTTCGCAAGCCGGAGCGATCCGACTGATGAGCAGCCCGGTCCCGCATCCAATCTCCAGGACGCGGCGCGGTTCGAGTTCCAGCACACGCTCCACCACTGCGTCCAGCCAGTCGCGCATCTCGAATTCGGGTATGGGCCGGCCGTTGTAACTGCTGTTCCATCCGAAGAAGTTCAGCGCCCCGTCGTCCTGAGCGGAATCGTCGGCGTACCACTGCTCGTACAGGGATTCCCAATGTTCGATTTGCTTCGCGGCCTCCCCGAAAAAGTCGTCGATCTCGCCACCTCGAGCTTTCGGGACGAGATACGCAGCGAGCCGCTTCCCGCCGCCAGGTTCGTCGCGGGCCACGACAGCCACCTGCTCGACCCCGGGATGCTGCGCCGCGATGGATTCGATCTCCCCGAGTTCGATTCGAAATCCCCGAATCTTGACCTGCTGGTCAATCCGTCCCAAGAAACTCAACCGCCCATCGGGCAGGAATCGCACGAGATCGCCGGTCTTATACAGCCGATCGCCGGGTCGGCCCGAGAATCGATTCAGAATAAAACGCTCTTCCGTCAACTCCGCACGGTTCAGGTACCCGCGGGCGACGCCATCACCGCCGATATACAACTCGCCTGGTACGCCGATTGGCGTCCGCTGACACACCTCGTTCAGAACATATATCTGTGCATTTGATATGGGCCGACCGATCGGGACCTCTTCCCCCACGTCTTCCGGTGTAGTCATGGCGTACGTCGTCGCGAACGTGGTGCACTCCGTAGGGCCGTAGCCGTCTATCAGCGTGCACCCCGGATGTCGAGTCAGCAATCGCCTGCAATGCGAGGGAGAAACTACCTCCCCGCCCGTCAGTAAGCGCTTGACGCCGCGCAGCCCGTCGAGTTCACAGTCGACCATCTGACTGAACAGACCGGACGTCAACCACAACTGGGTCACTCCGTGTCGCTGGATGGCCCTTCCAAGTTCAGAAAGGGTCGGCAACCCCTCCGGCAGGATCGCCATTCTTCCGCCATTTAAAAGCGGGCCCCATAGTTCAAAAGTCGATGCGTCAAAGGAGGGCGGCGCAAAATGTAGGAACACCTCATCGGGTCCAAATTCCGTGTAATTGGTGTTTCGTACGAGTCGTACGATATTGCGGTGCTCCACGCACACGGCCTTGGGACGTCCGGTCGAACCGGACGTGTACATGACGTAGGCCAAATCCGACGCCGTCGCTCCACTGTCCGGCGGAGAATCGGGATACGCGAGGGAACACTCGACGGCTTCCTCGAACACAATCAGTCCTTGCGCGCCTTTCGGCAGGGTCGCCGCCCGATTGCGGCCCGCAAGAATGCACGGTAATCCGGCGTCGTTGATCATATAAGCCAGCCGCTTTTGGGGATACGTCGAATCCAGGGGCAAGTAAGCCGCACCTGCCTTGAGAAGGGCAAGTATGGCCACGACCATTTCGGGGCTGCGATCCATGCACAACCCGACAATCGCGCCTCGGCCGATTCCTTGCGCGGCGAGGAAATGCGCAAGCCGGTTTGTCCGCTCTTCGAGCGCACCGTAGCTAAGCGATGTCTCGTCCGTCGCCAGCGCAATGGCTTCCGGTCTCAATCGTGCTTGCTCGACGAAGAGTCCATGGACGGTGGCGTCGCGGGGAAATTCGGTCGCCGTGTCGTTCCATGCGTCGAGCAAGAGGCGCTCGTCGGCGGTCAACAGGTCAATCTGGCCGATGACGGCGCCGGGATCGTCCAACATCGAATCAAGCATCGCCAGGAAATGAGCGACCGCGCGCGCGCGAAGGGTTTCGTCAAAAATATCGGCATCCATATCGAGGTGAATCTGCAGGGTGCCGGTCCTGTCAAAATCATGGACATGCATCACGACCCGTTCATTCGCGTATCCGGGATGCACGTATTCCTGGCGCACTGCCACACCGTCGAACTCGCCAAATGCGGCGGTCTGAAAACTGAACATCGCGTCGAACGCGGGCGCGTCGATGCGGTTCTGGGCAAAGTACGGGCGGTGCCGCAAATTTTCGGCTACCTCCGTTTCGATTCCGCGTTTCACGTCGAGAAACGTGCTCCGCGCGTTCAACGACACACGCACCGGCAACACCTCGATAAAGAGTCCGGGCGTTTCCTTGAACTCGGGCGTCTCGCGATTATGGTACGGCATCCCCAGGGGAACGCAATCCGCGCCACTGATTCGGTGCAGGAACGCGACGTAGGCCGAGCAAAGCAAATTCGTAAGGCTTACGTTGAGGTTCTTGAAGAAGATGCCCTCGCTCTGGGCCAAGGACCTCAGTCGGGACGTCCGCTTCTCGCCCAAATCAATAGATTCTCGGACAGCGCGCACCGGCAGCGGTCCACCCCCTCGTCCATAAAACGTCAACGGTTCAACGCTGTCCCGGAGTTTGCGCGTCCAATACGATTCCGCCTCACGCCCGGCCGGCGACTCGCGCCGCCATGCGTCCAATTCGACAAACGTTTGATAGGGCGGAACGACTACGCAATCGGGGTCGTCGCCCCTGCTGAGCGCGGAGTAGAATTCACTGGTCTTGCGAAAGACGAGCGATGTTGACCACGCGTCACAGATGATGTGATGCTGGCAAAGGTACCATGCGTATCGACGAGGTCCCAGTTTCAGTATGACTGAATCGAACAGCCTTTTCGCAAGGTCTAGTGGAACTGCGACCCGTTGTCTCACCCATTCGTTCAACGACTGATCGGTATTGGGCGCCGTGGAGAGGTCGACTATTTCGACGCAATCGCCTTCAGGGGCCCGCTGTCGGCGGACAAGATGCCCATCGTCCTCTTCGAAAACTGACGAGAGGGCATCGCTTCGCATCACAAGAAGCGAGAATGCTTCCTGAAATCGCGCAACGTTCAAGTTCTCAGGAAGATAGAAGAGATGTGCCGCATTGTAATGCGACGCATGGGGCGCCAGCTTCTGGCCTGCCCAAAACATCGCCTGAGCAGGCGTAAGTGTGGGCCATTGAATCACTTTCATCCCAGAACCCCTAGCCGAAAACCCCGGGCAAATCTCATATCATCTTGCAGTTGGCACAGCGAAACGTCTGCTCTGCACCCCGGTAAACTCGCGCCATCGGTCAAGTATAAGTTGGGAGCGCAGACGTTGCAATGCGGCCGCGAACGACGAACGCTATGGGGTGATTCGGTAGATTGCGGTGGTGTTTGCCGGGAGCGTATCACTCCAGGCGGCGGTATCCGAGAAGACCGTCCGCCGTGACGGGGGAACAATGCGTTCCACGCTCCTCACTTTGGACGGGAGCGACATTCGATGCGTCCCATACTCGTCCGTATGGATGGCAAGGTAAGGGCCGAAGCGTGCAATCATCCCAGGGGTGTCTCGGTAGAGGTGGACGCCGCTGTTTGCGCAAATCCAACGCAAAATGCCGACCGGTAGTCGAGGAACGGCGGTGTACACGGCGATGCCGCCGTCGCGAGGAGTAGCCGCCGCGGCCGGCATTCCGCTCTCGATGTAGCGGGCGATTGGATGCAACGACTCCGATTCCGCGATGGCAAACTGAAGATCCCACGACCCGGCCTCAAGCTTCCAACTTTCGTCGGTCACTTCGCTTCGCACCGCGACCGGCCTTTGAGCACTCAGAACGCGGACGGACATCCCAGTCATCTCGCCGATTCGATTCGGATCGGCACCGCTGGGCCCCCAAATATCGGGAGCAAATGAGTAGACGACCGTGCCTCCTCTCGCAAGTACTCTCGAAATCGCACGGCGCTGATGCTCGTCCAGTGCGAACGCGTTCGGAAGCACAAGGACTCGGACAGTGTCCGGCAGACGCGCCAGATCGCTTTGCAGGTAATACCCGACGGGCGCGCCGATCCGGGCCAGCTCTTGTCGCCACAGGGACAGCGATTCTAACAGATACGGCGAGGTGGTAGCGCGCAGGAGGTGGACACCGACTTCATCAACAGCGAAGGCCACTTCAGGCCGGAACAGCGGATCATCGCGTGTTACCGCGAACAATCGCCTCGTCAGCGGCGCCGAGGCCCAAAACTCTTTTCCACTCCAACGCCCATCCGACAGCAAATCAAAATACCACATGCCGCAACGATGGGTCAGTGCATTCGCGATATTTCGCCGGTTCAACGAGAGCGTTTCATCAAGCGATTTCGTCGCGCCAAGCTGACCGGGCGTATTTGGTACCGGAGGCACGGATTGCGCCAGGTGCGTTTGGGAGTCCTCCTCGATGATGACCAATTTGTTGTGAAGCGGCGCCGAATCAAGGGGGAGATGGAAATGACCGGGTCCTCCAAGCCCCCGTTCGAGATACGAGTAAGGCGCGTGAATCAAGTCCAGGTCGGGGCACTCAAGCAGTCGGGCAAACGAAAGGTGGCCCGAGTTTGCGAGCGCTCGCGGTCCATTGTTGTTTAACTCCATCGTGTAGCCGTAGAAAGCGCCCGCGAGGAGCCGCCCGCGCGAGGCCCGCTTCACAATTCCGGCGAAGTGCGCGATCGTGTCGGCGACGTGATCGCTTTGAAACTGGTGGAAGTCCATCGCGGGGCGGTGGAGCTTCGGATCGCGGAACGGACCCAGCGCCGAGGCGTCCCGCAGTTCCCGCGATGGAATCGACGCTGTCCCGATCGATACGCCGTCATCCTTCCACGCCCGTCGAAGCCCCTTGTCGTTGACATATTTTCGTTTCAGCCACGAGCGAAATGCGTTCTGGTTTGCGATCGAATAGTCCATGAATTCGTCGGCGTCGGGATAAAACCATTCCCCCGTCTGCAGGTAGGTGACGCATACGCCCAAAAACCTGTCCGCGCAGGGACCCGCGGAGATCTGATGTATTCGCTCCGTAAGCCTTCGCGACGCTTCCTCGCGCCAGACCTCGCTCGCAAGCGACGGCCAGGGTATCCTCGTGCCGTCTGCCTTCGTGATGCCTTCGCCGACATGGGACTCGATCCATGACCGGCTCGGGCCCAGCCATATGCGGAGATAGAAGTATCCCTCGGGGTGGACCGCGCAGAATCGCTCGAGCGTGTCCAACGCGTCGTCCGACGGCCCGTCCCAGTCGAGCGTGAGATGGATAGAATACAGGGCGATGCCAGCCGCGGCGGCCTCGCGAAGTTCGGAAAGTAGAATCTCGTCGCGACCGAACTGATTGTTGACCGCAAGAAACAACGGTGAGTACGGCCGGCCGTTGATCAGAATGGCGGGACCGCCTTTGCCACCCGATACGACTTTGCAATGCGGCACGGCACCGGCCCACGCAACCGCGCAGGTACCGGCCAAGAGGGTTAACAATCCACTCCACACCGCATGGGCTGATCGTTGACGACACATACCAAGACAATATCAGGCTTCCGCTCGAGTTTGCGGGTAGGGAGGCGCCATGCGGGAGATGAGTTGTGACGCCCCCGGCTAGGATGCCCGCGCCACCACAAACTCGGTAAGGTTCATCAACGCCTCGCGGTATGGCGAGGCCGAAAGCCCTGCAATTTCCGACTTTGCGTCGTCCGCGTATTCCCGCGCCAACGCCTCCGTCTTGTCCCTGGCACCCGAGGCATCCAGAAGTTCAGCAATCCACGAGCGATCATCCGAGGTCAATGTCGTGCCTTTCAGTCTATCGAACCGGGCCTTGCCCGCGGCGTCCAGCATTTCCCGCATGTAGATAATGGGCAGCGTCTTCTTGCCTTCCACGATGTCGCCGAGCGTGGGCTTGCCGAGGGTCTCGGGATCTTGCGAGAGATCCAGGAGGTCGTCGATGAGTTGAAACGCAATGCCGAACGCAAGCCCGTACGCGTGCAACCCGGCGTGCGCCTCACCCTGCATGAGACACCCGGGCGTGCTGCACGCCACCGCGAACAGGCTTGCCGTCTTCTGACGCGCGAGGCTGATGCAGGCTTCCGGGGAGTAATCCTCGTCGCCTCGCCCAAAGTAGATCAGTTCGCCTTCGGCCATCTCCCGCACCGATCGGATCGCGTTGGCAATTACTTTGTACGAATTGTAAACCCCCATGATGTCAATGGCCCGCGCCACCAGGTAATCGCCGCCGAGCACGGCCGTGTGGTTGTCCCACATCGCGTTCAAGGAACGCGCGCCATGGCGCAGGTTTGCCCCGTCGATGACGTCGTCGTGCGCCAAGGCCGCCAGGTGTAGTAATTCCATCGCCGTCGCCAACGGCACAAACTTCGACGTATCTTTTGCCCCGATCGCCGCCGCCGACAACAACGACATCGCCGGCCGCAACATCTTTCCGCTCACTGGAAAAGGCGGAGGATTGTCCCGGTACACGAGGCGGAGCGCGTCCGCCCACAACTCGGCAATGTTGGCGCGGACCGTCTCGAGTTCGGCCTCGACAGGCTTGTAGAGTTCCTTCAGGGTCAAGGTGGTTTGCATGACGCGGGATTTTATCACAAGAAGGGGTCGAGTTCGATCCACAACGGCTCGAAGTACAAACGTCAAACGACTTTACAATACAAAGCGCCACGGCCCGCGACCAGCGCATGAATCCAAGCCCCCGCCGTTCCTCGTATAAAACACGGCGACGGTTTGCCGTGAAGCCCACTTGGTCAAGCACGACGCGCTTTCGCCGTTGCGCCCGACGGCCCGGAACTTCCATCGACCGCTGCGCTTCATATCGCCCTTCGAGGGGCCCCGCGCCATCGACGGTGCAAGACCTCTTCAGCCTGCTTCATGATGCTACCATACGATTGGGAGTGCCGGCCCCCTTCCGGCCCCCAAAAGGGGGTAGCCCGCATTTCTCACCAGTCGCTCCCGATGACGGGAGCGACTGGTGAGAAATGCTCAGGAGATAGCATAAAAATCAATCGGGTGAGGATTTTTAACACCGACAGCCCGTTTTTTTCCCTGTCGCTGCATTAAGGTATCTGCCGCACGAAGTGGCATCCTTCATTGCCCGCGGGTGTGAAAAATCCGGGGTAGTCATGGAAGCTCGTGACGTGATGGGTATACACGATGCCGCAATTGCCAGAGACGGCGCGCGGGTAAAGGACTTGTTGGTAGAGAAACCCGAGCTCATTGAGGCGCGCGACGAGGACGGGTTTACGCCGCTGCTTCTGGCGGCCGAATTCGGGTGCTCCTCGATGGCCCGGATTCTCGTCGAACTGAGGGCCGACATCAACGCACGCGACAACTGCGGCGACACACCCCTCCAACTCGCCGTTCGAAGCGGCCACCGCAAACTGGTCGAATTCCTGCTGCAACACGGCGCGGACGTCAACGCCCAGAACCAGAACGGGTGGACCGCCCTGCACGAAGCGGCCGACGACGACTACCGGAAGATGGCCGAGTTACCGTTGCGGCACGGCGCCGATCCCGCGGTCAAAGACAACCGCGGCCGCACGACCCTCGACCTTGTGGGTCACGACGCCCACTCCGCTGTCGGCCGCGTTCTGCGAAAGGTCCACACCACCTAACTCGCACGATCAATCACCCGCCGCAACACGCCGGCTCCAGCAACTCGCTTTCCAACCAATGGTGCCGGTACCGGAGCACCCGCACACGCACCAGGTCCCCGATCTCCGCATCACAATCGCGCACCGTCACCGGACGGTACCCGTCCGTGCGCCCGTTCATCGCGTCTCGGATCCGCGGATGTGCCGCGTCGATCAACACTTCCTGCTCGCTTCCGATATACGCCGCCATCTTCTTCTCGGTGATCCGCTCCTGTAACGCGATCACCTCCGCCAATCGCTCCTCCTTCACCTCTCGCGGCACGTCGTCTTCCATCTTCTGCGCCTTCGTGCCCGGCCTCGGGGAATACTTGAACGGAAAAATCTGGCTGAACTCGACCTCCTCTAACACTGCCAAAGTTCGACGGAAATCCTCATCGGTCTCGGTGGGAAAACCGACGATCAGGTCCGTGCTCAACTCGATTCCCGGATTGATCGCCTTCATATACCGAATCTTCGCGAGATACTGCTCGATCGTGTGTTGGCGGTTCATCAACTCGAGAATTCGGTCTGAACCCGCTTGAAACGGCAAATGCAAATGATTGCATAGGGTCGGGCGTGACGCCATCAATTCGGATAACGCGTTGTTCCAGTCGTTCGGATGCGGCGAGGTAAACCGCACGCGCTTCAACCCGTGCACCTTCGACACGCTGTCCAGCAGTTCGTAGAACCCGAACTCCTGTGCCCGGTACGAGTTCACGTTCTGTCCCAACAGCCAGATTTCGCGCGCGCCTTTGTCTACAAGACTGCGCACCTCGCGGAGGATGTTGTCCGGCTCCCTGCTCACCTCGCGGCCCCGTGTATACGGCACAACGCAAAACGTGCAGAAGTTGTCGCAACCCTTGGTAATCGACACGTACGCTTTGCACCCGTCCACGTGGCCCGCCTCGACCCACTCCTCAGGCACAAAGTTCTGCACCCGATCCGCTGCCCGCGGCAGCCACTTCGTCATCAACACCCGCTCGCCGCGCCGCACCTGCTCGATCATTTCGGGCAGACGAAAGTAGTTGTCCGGACCGAACACCATGTCCACGGCGCGTTCCCGCTCGAGGATACGCTCGCCTTCTTGCTGCGCCACGCACCCCCCGACCCCTATGATCACGTCCGGGTCCTTCCGTTTCAGTCGCCGCAGCCGCCCCAGGAGGCTATATACCTTGTTCTCCGGGTTCTGACGCACCGAGCAGGTGTTCAATATGATCAGGCGCGCCTCCTCGATGTCATGGGTCGTGGCATATCCCTGCCGCGCCAGCACTTCCATCATTCGGCCGCTGTCATGTTCGTTCATCTGACAGCCAAACGTCTGTATATACGCTTTCTCGCCTCGCATGCCGCGTATTATCGCCGAACCGTCCCATGCTTCTCCACCCTATGGCTTCGTCATCATGGCCAATCCGATGGGGAAAAGGTACAGCGGTAAAAACCGGTTGCGCGCCCGCCGGTCGAATCCAAAAGGCCATCCGAAACGTCGCCGCCATGCGTCGCATCCAACACGGATTCGCCGAAACTCAGACCTCGCGGGTATATAGTCAGGAACGACGAGCAAACCCAAGTCTCCCGTGCAAATGGACTTCGCGGTGGCCGGGAGGCTGTGATAGCGTTTCGCGATCGTCAGGCCAGGTGTGCCATTCCATCGCTCGTGCGAAGGAGAGAAGGACCCCTACTGGGCGTATCGGTTTGAATCGTCTGGAACTACCCCTACAACGCTTGATGGTGTGTCGTTCCCCTCCCGGTACGCACCGTGCTCGGCGAACCAGACGCCACAATAGCGCCGACATCGTCGAAGGCGGCAGATTCACCGGGCGAAGCCATACTTTTCATAGTGGATAGGGAACGTATACAACCTCGATCAGACCATGTCATTGCGACACCCTTTTCTCGCGAGCCTCGCGTAGAAGGATTCGTCCATTCGCCTCGGTTATCGATCTATCCTGTCCCGATCATTAGCTTGTCCAGGGGCCGTCATCTTCCCTATTCTCAGTCGAATCGGAGAATTTGGGAATGCCGAAACCGTTCATGGCGGTTATGCGCAAGACCACGACGCGCTTGCGGCACTTCCGCGCGCTCGGGGCGGTTCTTGCTTGTTTGACGTTCCCGGTCTCGCGCGCCGAGGATGTCGGCCCTGCCGTCCGCGGCGCCGTTGACGGCGAGCGTTGCCGTGTCATCGTGTCCACCGACGTCGGCGGTTCCGACCCGGATG
Source organism: Candidatus Hydrogenedentota bacterium (assembly GCA_045863315.1). Taxonomy (GTDB): domain Bacteria; phylum Hydrogenedentota; class Hydrogenedentia; order Hydrogenedentales; family SLHB01; genus JABWCD01. Next base: position 19,234 of record BTUX01000050.1, read on the forward strand.
ACTACCAGTCCCTGATTCATCTTCTTGTCTATGCCGATATCGTGGATCTTGAAGGACTGATTTCGTCACCGCCCAAAGGAGGACGCGCCAGGCACATTCACGAAGTCATAGACGCATACGAATTGGACTATCCCCGGCTCGTTCGCGCCTCTGAGCGCTATCCGACGCCGGAAGGGCTCCGCTCCCTCGTTAAACAGGGCGCGGTAGACCCGGCGCCGGACGCCGGGCACGGCAGCGCCACGGAAGGTTCGCGTTGGATAGTCGAACGCGGCGGCGCGGGGGATCCGCGGCCGCTGTACTTGCTCGTTTGGGGTTGCATTACCGACGTGGCCCAGGCCGTGCACGACGCCCCCGCTATTAAAAACAGGTTGCGGGTTTACTCCATCGGCTCGTGGAATACCTCCCAGGACCGGGCCGCGCGGAACTACCTTTACGAGCATCACGAGGATTTGTGGTGGATCGAGTCTGACACGACGTTTCGGGGCATGTACGTCGGCGGGAACCACTCCGGTGACTTGGGAAACAGGGCGTTTCTCGAAGCGCACATCAAGGAGCACGGGGCCCTCGGCAGGTTGTTCGTGGAAAAGCTGGGCGCGATCAAAATGGGCGACTCGCCATCGGTTCTCTTTGTGTTGGCCGGCAACCCCAATGACCCGGAGGGCGAACACTGGGGCGGCAGTTACATCGCTACATCCCACGGACCCCAATACTGGACGGATAATTCCGATCCCGATCTGGCGGAGGGAAAATTCAACGGCGCGAAGACGGTCAGTCGTTGGCGCGAAGCGTTTCTACGAGACTGGCAACGGCGCATGGATCGGCTGGTATCGCCAAGTTCGGCGACAGGAACGGCGCCTGGGCCGTAATTGAGGGGAAGAGCAGCACCGGACATGGGTGACGGACTGCTAGCCCGCATTTCTCACCAGTCGCTCCCGATGACGGGAGCGACTGGTGAGAAATGCTCAGGAGATAGCATAAAAGTCAATCGGGTGAGGATTTTTCACACCGACAGCCCGTTTTCCCTGTCGCTGCATAAAGGTATGTGCCGCACGAAGTTGTATCCTTCATTGCCCGCGGGTGTGAAAAATCCGGGCTAGTCTCAAGCCTGTGCGAAGGCCTCACCCTCTCGGTCCGATACCAGTAACGCCCCTGACGGAAGGACCCATTGCATGTCAAGAGAGAAAGTGATTGTCGTGGACGAAGTCGCGCCAGGTTGTGCCGGCCGCTTCGCCGCTGTGGCAGGAATCTTCCTCTCGGCATTCTGGCTGCTTAACCCTACCGGGGGACCGTTGAGCTGCCCGACAACTTCCCGTTCGTGGGTAACCTGGACGAGGCCGCGGCGACCGCGATCTTGATCGCGTGCCTGCGGAATCTTGGCATCGATGTTCTCCCCTTCAGCAGGCGCGGGGCTACTCGCACGAATGGTATCGATGCCAAGGCGGCACGCGACGACTGAGCGCTACCCAAACTACCCGTGGGCGGTTGTCTCCTCCCCTTCAATCCGCGCAATGTCCGCTTCGAGCGCCTCCACCACGTTTTTGAAACGCGCGCGGTTTTCCTCGTTCATCTCCGACAGCGATTGATGGGCCTCCAGCAACATCCGGGCGACGCTCAGCTCGGAGTCGGAAACCTCCCGAAGGCTCTCCATGTCCCCGCGGACTGGAGTGTCCACGTCGAGTATCGTAAATATGCTGTCGAAGCCGTGGGTCAGGAGCAACTTCTTCATTCTGCCTTCGGAAACCAGCACGCTCGCCTTTCGGTCGAAGCGGTCTAACGACAGCTTGCCGATTTCGGCCAGCAGCCCGAGATTCGTGCTGTCCATGCCCGTCGTTTCGGTGAGGTCGACCACGATGTTCTC
>BTUX01000051.1:0-21018 GCA_045863315.1 Candidatus Hydrogenedentota bacterium
CCGCCGCCCAAGCCGCCGCCAAGACCGCCACCCAAGCCGCCGCCGAGACCGCCTCCACCGAAACCGCCGCCAAGACCGCCAAGGGCGCCGCCTTGATTCTGGACTACAATCTTGAAGAGCGTCTCGGCGCCGGCATTGCGAAGTTCGTAGATGCGGGTTTCCAATTCCTCGAACGATTCGGTCCTAATTTTGTCGGCCGTGCTAATCCAGATAAAACCCGGCTGGATGGAAAAGGAAAGATTAAGGGAGCGCAGAAGGGCCTTGAGCGCGTCGCGCAGCGGCACCTCATCGAGTTTAATGTAGTTCACGAAACCGCTCGTGGCCTGTTCGCCGGTGAGCGCCTCGCCACCAGCGCCGGCGGCTGCGCCCCCTGGCCCCGGCGCCGCGCCGCGCGCCGCGCCGAGCCTGCTAAAATCCGGGCCGCCCGCCGCGGCGCCGGCCGGAGGAAGCGCAGTCGGTATCGTCGGAGCGCCCGGCGCAGCGCCCGGGAACGCGCCGGGCGCGGGAGCGCCCGCGGCACCGGGAGCGCCGCCGGCAGGTACAGCTTGTCTCGGCGGGGCAACCACGCGCTCATCGATGACAATGTTTACACTCAAGTACTCGGCGAGGAACTCCACAATGCGGCTGACGTGCTGGCCCTCGAACTCGAGGGAGACTGGCGCGTCGAGTTTCCGTTCGATGTCCGATTTCTCGCCGGCGACCTCGTACTCCTCTTCCTCGACAGGCACATAGAGCGGCGGATCCTTGATACCCTTGGAATCGGCGCCTTCGGGCAGCAGCTTGGTCTCCTCGACTCCCACGCGGATTTCCTGGCGGTTGATGTCGCGAGCTTTTTCGAGGGTCTTCAGCGTATCTTGATACTCGCCGATGGTTGCATCCGCCAATAGGCGGGTTGCCGTCTTGTTCGCGGGATCGATGAGCAGGACCTGTTCGAATAAGTTTTTCGCCTTCGTGAATTGTTTGTGCTCGAGGAAGAACTGACCCTGCGTGATGAGTTCTTTGGTCCGTTCGTACTCGATGTCGCGGGCCGTGCGCGGAACGCCGCCTTCCTCCCTGCTGGGAATGCTCTCGGGGTCAAATACGTCGAAGGTCTGCGCGGACGGCGGCGTTTCTCCGGCGCTCACCATCTGGATCTTGCCCTCACACTTCTGGACCATCTTCTTGGCGTCTTCATGGCCCGGGTCGAGGGCGACGGCGCGGTTGAACGAATTGAGCGCTTCGCGGTACATCTCCCTGCTATACAGGGAAATGCCTTCGCGATAGTGTTGTTCGGCCTCGGAGATGCCGGCCGGCGGTCCCGCCGCGGATTCTCCCGCGCTGGGCGTCGGCTCCGGCTGCGCGGCCGCGAAGACCCAAGGCGAGCCCCCCGCCAACGCGACACACAGCGCTACGGCAAGGCTGGTTGCGGTGGTCGACCGCTTCAACCAAGTTATCATGAGCATTTGATCCTCCCGCAATTTGCTCCGAGTATACCCCAACTCGCTTTCGCACTCAATTGAATTTGGTAGGCTTTTCCGCTTTCAACTCGATTTGTTTACCCAATTGTTCGGCATCGATGATGACCGAATTGTTTTCGGGGTCGATGCTGAGCAACTGGTACGTCTGGAACTTTTCGCCGACCTGGTATCGGCGCGGGCGCCCTTGCGTCACGATCTCGGCTCGCCAGCCGTCATGCCACTTCATGATTTGAATCAGCCGCGCGTCGATGGAGGGCGCGCTGTCTCCCTTACCAGTCGTGTCCTGCACGACACCGTAGATCGTAAAGGGATTGGATCGCACGAGGGGGCGGAAGTCCTCCGCCCTTTCCGCGATCGGGCGCTCGGGCGGTTGTGCCGCGGGCAAGGCCCTCGGGGGCGGTTCCGGTCCCCCGGGCGTATCGGACCCGGGTTCGGGTGGGTTGACCACGACCCAGACGCGGTAACACAACACGACGAGCAAGGCGATCAGGACTGTTTTTTCCTTCTGGTTCCACAGCCATAAGCCCGCTTTTCGAAGTATGGAGATTACGTCATTCATACGGTGCGCGCTATCATAGCGCCGTTCCCGCGAACAGGCGTCGACTCATCGCTTTCCTCATTACCCTCCCGCGCCGACGGGAGCAGCGCCCGGCTGCGCGCTGGCGGTCCGGTTCGGCGCCGCGGCCGGTGGCGCGGTCTCTTCCTGGTTGAATTCCTCGATTTGAAGGATCATATCGACTTTGAGTGCCGGCTCCGGCACGGCGAGTTGCCGGTTTGTGATGCTCAAACCGTGCACTTTGAAGAAGGTGCGATCGTCGAGATGTACGTTCTCCAGCAGCTTGCACAAGTCTTCCAAGGTCAGCCATAGGGAAACGCCGACCGTGTAGGTTGTAAATCCGTCGGCGATTTTCGGCGTCCAGATGCTGATGTCCTCAACGCCGAGCACGCGCGCGTCGATGAAGTAACGAAGCAGGGAAACGCCGAATTGGATGTAGGTGAGCCAAAACTTCGCCTGCGCGTCCGAAACGGACTGTCCGACTAGCGCGCTTGGATCCGGCATGCCGAAATACAGGTCGAGCGCAGGATTGAGCCACACCCCTTTGGAGAGCGCCTCCTGCCTCAGGCCCTCGATGATGCGCTGAGATTCCTGTGAATAATATGCGCGCAAGATCAGGGTCTCGGGCAGAGGGTTGATTTCCTTAAAGCTCTTCGGCAGTCCGAAGTGCCTGGAGCGGGCTTCGACCCCTTCCTGCCAAGGCTGCTTGCGCGCCTCGACGGCCGCAACGTCTTCCGAGGGTTTGCCCGTGGGGAACTGGCTCTTGAGGCTCTTGAGTTTGGCCTCGAGCTGTTCCAGGTAGACTTTGTCCTCCGCGTACTTCTGCAGCTTGGCTTTGAAGTAGAATTGATACCCGGCCCCCCCAGCACCCGCGAGCACCAGTCCGACACGGATCGCGCTGATATGTTGGGTCTTCATAGGTTATCGCGCGACATGACCGGGGGCGTCATTAGTCCGCTGCCTCTCCACGCCGTTCTTGTCTGCGACGGATGCGCTCAACTCTCGACTCGACGCTCTCATCCGCACCGACTTCCTGGCCGGGAACCGGCGCCTCGACCTTTGTGCCTTCGTATTGCAGATCGATGCGGAATGACACGACGGTGTTTGGCTGGTCCCATTGGAGGAGAGCGGAGTTGGATTGCGCCGCGCCCCGCCGCTGGGAGAGTTGATCGACGCGGCCGCCGCCCCGTCTATCTTCGCGATCGTCACTCGGTGTCACTGTCGCGGCCGCGACCCGGCCCCCGCCTGGGTTCGTAAGGGCATCCACGTAATTGATCGGTTCGGCGGACCGTTCATCGAAATAGACGCCGTCGGGGATGAAGCGCTTGGAGCTCTTCAAGTTCTTTACGAACTCTTCGAGGGTACCGATGTCCTGCGCATATCCATGAATAGAAATGCCGTTGTACGGGCGCGGATCCGCCGGCTGCGCGCCCGCCATCATGGCGCGCTGCGCCACAAGACCGGTAAGCCGCGACGCGCCGCCCTGTTGAATTCCCTCGAAGCCGGAACTGCTCCAGTTCGCCGGTTGAGGGCCGGCGCCGATTTGCGCGCCGCGAGGCCCGATAACGGTGGACTCGAGCGTGTGGATCAGGATGAGCTTGCCTTTCGGCCGCGCATCGCTGATGGTGACTAGGTCGTTAATCCACTGGCGGCGGGCTTTCAGTTTTCCGTCGAACAACGCAAGTTTCTGTTCATACCCCTGAATCTCGGCAAGCGCCGCCTGGTAATCGTTCTCGTATTGGGACCTCCACGTGTTGGGAGCCCCGGGCTTGAATGGAAGCGCGGGATCGTAGCGGGCGATCGCGTTCTTTTGCAGTGTGATCTGGTCCTGAATCAATTTGTTCTGCTGGGCCATGGCCGGCACGATGGTCAGCATAATCAAGATCAGCGTGACGACCGAGAGCAGCCAGTACACCGCCTGATCGCGGCGGCGCGCGGCTTCCACCAGCCGTGGCGGAATCAGGTTGATGTTGATCGCCACCTGTTCGCAGCAGCGAAGCGCAAGGCCCATCACGACCGCGGCCTGCTCCGGGTGTTCGTTCACTTCCTGCGCGCCGGGGCCGATGGCAAGCCCCGCGAGAGGCTGGGCGATGCGGACTTCGATCCCCAGCTGCCGCTGCAAGTAGGGCACGATATTGCGCAGGCAGGCGCCGCCGCCGGTCAGGATGATACGCGATACCGGGCCGCCCCCCGGCTGCGACCGGAAGTAGGCGAAGGACCGGTTGATCTCGGAGACCAGTCGGTTCAACACCCGCCCGATGACCTCGCCGCCTTTGCCGTCGCGCGCGGGATCGCCCGTGGGCGCGAAACCGCGTTCGCGCTTGAGTTTCTCCGCCTGCGCCCACTCGCAATTGAAATCGGCCGCGATCGCGGAGGTGATGTCGTTGCCGCCGAGATTCAGGCTGCGGGTGAACCGAAACTGATTGTCGCGCTCGATGACGATGTCCGTGGTCGCCGCGCCCAGATCGATCAGGGCGATGCACTCGCCCGTATCGCCGAATTCCTTGGTGAACTTGAGCCAGTTGTAGGCGGCTAGCGGGCAGACATCGACGACTTCAACGCGTTTTTTCAGGTCCTTGATGGGTTCCAGGCGTTTCTCGACGACATCGACTTTGATCGCCGCCATCAGCACGTCGTAGCCGCCGGCTTCCGTGCGTTGGAGCACCTGGAAATCGTAGGCTATCTGATCCAGTTGAAACGGAATCTGCTGCTGGATTTCGTAGCGCACGATCTGCGTGACCTTGTAGTCCGGCACCGGCGGCAGGGTGCGCGTCCGGGTAAACACGCTCTGGCCCGGAACGCCGAATACGGTCTTCTTCGTGCGGATCTTCGCTTCCTTGAGAAGCGCCTGCACCACGTTCTTGCGCACTTCGCGCTGGGCGTCCTCTTCCATCGAGGGATCGATGGGGAACTCGCGGTGGTAATACTTGGTGAGTTGATACCCCTGTTTCGTGGGCGTCAGCTCGCAGACCCGCACCGCGCTGGTGCCGATGTCCAATACGAGCCGCTTGGAACGAACGCGCCTAGCCTTGGCCATAGTTTCACCCACTCCCTCGTACGCGACACCCGCTCTGCGCTGTCACCCCTGATTGCGCGACGCGGCACAGCCCTTCACCCGGTCTACCTGCTGGAACGCGTCGCGAGATACATGTAGCCCGCACCACCCCACACCCAATTCCGCTCTCGTAGAGCGCGGGGAGTTCCGCAAGCCGCTCGCTTCCGGCAATTCGCCACCCCGCCGGACGCCTTCCAAACCTCATAACTCTCTCAATCCTAGTCTAATAAATGCCTTAGGAGTTGTCAACAGTAAAATCTGGCTGACAACTGTTTTTCGCCGTTTCCGCGCCCTCCTACGGTCTTCGGGGCGAGGTGTCCTCCACGTCCATCGCGCACCGGAAGCCATAATCCTTGCGCTTGGCGTTCATCAGGTCAAAATGCCGCCGGGCACAGCGGGCGTCAAACTGCGCGGTGTCAAACGATCCGCCCCGCAGGACCCGAAACACCTGGCCGTACTCCTTCTTGATGTCCTGATTGCCGGGGTATGCGGCGTACCAGGACGAAGTCCACTCGTACACATTGCCCGCCATGTCCAGGCACCCATAGGGCGATGCCCCGCCAAGGTACTCGCCGACCGGCGTCAACTTGGGTTGCCGGGTCGTCGGCAACCGGACGTTCGCGAGGTTCGGGTCCCACAGGTTGCCCCAGGGATACTCCCGCGCATCGGTGCCGCGGGCCGCCTTCTCCCACTCTTCCTCGGTGGGCAACCGCTTCTTCACGCGCTGCGCGTATGCCGTCGCCTCTTCCCAGGACACGCCCGCCACGGGGTAGTTCTCCTCGCCTTCGGCGAAAACGTGGGTCGGAAACACCGCCTTGAACTGTTCATTGGTCACTTCGTACTTGTCGATGTAAAACGCCTCGACGTAAATTGTCCGTTTGGGCCGCTCATCCGGCGAGCGGTCGTCCACGCCCATGACGAACTCGCCGCCGGGCACCAACAGCATTCCGGGAGGGGCGGTCCCCTCGTTCATTCGCAAATGGACCGCGGCGTCGCCGCCGGGCTCGACGGTCACGATCTCTTCCGCCATCACGTATCCGCGCGTATAGACGGACACCGAGTAGGTGCCGGGCCGGACCACGATTCGGGCCGGGGTTTTCTCGCGCTGAATCTGATTGTTGATCCAGATCGAGGCCCCGCTCGGGCTCGAGTAGACCTCGAGCCGCGACGCGCGCGGAGTCAGGTCATAGCGTTTGCTGTACTTGTAGCCGACCTGCACGTCCAACGTCGCGGTATACGGCTCATACTTGTCCTTGCGCAATTCAAATGTGTGCGTGCCCGCCGGCAGCTTGTACGCCGTGATCGGGGTGACGCCGATAAAGGTCCTACCGTTCAAATACACCTCGGCCTGCGAGGGTTCGGAGTGGATGCTGACTTCTCCCGTCAACCGCTCCATCGACAGCGTGAACGTCTCGGAACCGTGGTCGGGAACGCGGTAGGTGTCGTAGGCCCGCTTGTACCCTTCCAAGGTGACTTCCACCAGCACGGGACCCGGCGGCAACCCCCTGATGCTGCAGGGCGTGACGCCGTACTTCTCGGTGTTGATGAAGACCTCCGCCCCGTCCACGGGAGTCGACTTGACCACGATGACCGTGTCAAACAGCGGCTCTTTCTCGCGGCACCCGACCAGCATCGGAATCAGGAAGGCCGCGAACACGAGTCCGATCCTCAGCCCCTGGCGTGACGTCATGAACACGCTGCGCTCCCTGACCCCCAGGTACACCACTGTCGTGACGGGCTTTTTCGTTCCACCCGGGGCGATACAGCCGGCGGGAGGCCCACCACCCATTCCGTATTAAACCGTAAGGGACAGGGACTTGGCAAGCGAATCCAGGTCCAACTCCGCCTTTTGGTCTGGGTCGTCGATTCAACTTTCAGCATGATCCAGGCTTGCTTACTCGATCTCCTGCTCCTTGAACGGTTGCGCGTCCGCTTCATCGGGCGGATTCACGTAGTTCGACACGCCCGTCGGCACCACCGTAAAGTAGACGTTCGAGGGGGTAAGATCCTGAATAATGAGCCCTCCGCCGGCGTCGTAGAAGGCCGCGGCGCGGAACACGTAGGTCACGGCGCGCCGACGATTCGGATCGCCTAGGAAATTGTCGGGATCCTGAATCTCGTACGGCGGATCGGGAAGGACCGCCGGCGAGGCGGCCACGAATTGTATCACCTCGCTGTCCGGCGAAAAGGTGTGCGCGTCGGCTTCCGCGTCCGCGACGAGCCCGTCCTCGATGAACTGCCATCCCACGTGTATCGGTTCCGGCCCCATCCCCGCCGTGCGAACGACGCCGACCCGGAAGAGCGCTTTGACGGGCACGGCGGTGTTCTGCGGCATCGGCACGATCGGACCGCTGAACGTGGGTTCCCCGGCGTCAATGACGTTGTTACCGTTTATATCGTGCCAGTAGACCGCTTCCACGCGCGTGTCGGGGAATTCGCGGTCCGTCAGGTAGAACCGTTGCCAGTTGGGCAGCGACCGCACAAAATTGCTGTTCGCGGGATCGCTCAAATCAATCGTGTCGTCCGTCGGGAACCGCGCGTTGGGCCACAACTCGACGTTGCCGGCCTCGTCGGCGCCCTGGGACACGATCAGCACCCAGCGGTTGCGGATCGCGGCGAACTGCGCCGGGGACAAGTCCTGCGCGAGATCGATATTGGTGTCTGTGGACCATGGGGTCCAGCCGAACACTTCGTTGTAAACACTCGCGTAGCCCGTCGCGGGGTCCGTGTCGCCCGCCCACACTTTGTAGGTGAACACCGGCGGCGGTCCGCCCTGCGCCTGCGGATCGAAGGACCGATCGAGCCTCATGGTGAACGTGGCGCGGTTGGTCGTCTGCCCGTCTCGGTCCGGCGTGAGCCGGCTCTGTACGTCCACGATCCACCAGACTTGGAAAGGATCGAGCAGGAACGACCGCACACCCGGGAAGTTTACGGGGTCGGGTTCGAACGTGAGCGAATCGCTGGTCCTGTTGCCGGCGAGGTCCTCCCCGATCAGGTTCGCCGACAAGTGGAACACCGGGGCGCTTGGGTACGGGATATCAATCAGGTCCCAGATCGCGGTCAGCGCGTCGTTATCCTGTTGTTGCGCGGACGACGGGTCGGGAACGGAATCGCCCGGCACAAGCGACGGGACAAACACGCCGCTGTTCGAGGTGCCGCTCGTCCCGGCCGTATACGTGCCGACCTTTGCCACACCGTCCGTCTGCTCCTTGCCCTGAATGAAATCCCACTGGCCCGGACCCTGAACGAGGATGTTGTCCTGCGCGTTGCCGCGGGCCCCTTCGGTGAGACTCGTGATCGCCGGGTCAAACCCGGAGCGCTGCCGATCGACGGGTGTATTGGGGTTGCCATCGAAGATGTCGTCGGCGAGGATGGGCGTCCCGTTGCTGTCGAGCACGGGCAGATCAATCAGCAAAATGGTCGCCGTGAAGTTGAGCCGCGCGGTGGGCACCTGGATCAGCGGATCGGGGTTCACCACCGAGCCGCGGTTGAAGTACACCTGCGCGCCCTGCGGGTTCGAGCCCGGCCTGAGCGTGATGCCGCCGAGGTAGTCCACGGGCGCGACCAGCACGGAGGGCGAATAGCGCGCGCCCCCCGCCACGAACTCCGGAGGGGCGCCGAAGGGGTGAGACGAAAGGTCGATCGTTTGCGCCGTGACGGCGTCGTTGTGGCCCGATATGATTTCGTCCGCCGTGATTGCGTTGAACACGTCATCGGCGCCGTATATCGCGCTCTCGACGAGGATACGCGGCGGGATCGTGTCAATCAGGAAATGCCGGCCAAATACGGCCTGGCCCTGAATCTGTCCGCCGTCGGTGAGGTGGTCGCCCGCGATCGAGTCGTCAAATCCGATCACGTCTGTAAAGGCACCCGTGTTTTTCTCGAAGTAGACGGCGGCGTGGCCGTCGGCGATGAGATCGACTTGATCGAGCAGACCGGCCGTGCCGCCCGTCCCGTTCCGCACTTCGGTCTGGATCGGGTTCGTGTTGGTGTAGAGGAACGCGCCGTCCCCCAGTTGCGCCAACTGCCGGAGCGGCATGCGGTCCGCCGGGTCGAGCGGGTTGCCGCCCTGCGGCACGATGAAGGGCGCGCCGCCGCAGTCGCCCGTGTATTGGACGCGCACGGTCAGTTCGTCGGCGGCCATGGCGCCGACGGGGCTCGGCCGCACGCGCGCCAGGAACCATTCGCAGGTGTCGCTCTGCGCGATGCCCTGCAGTTCGTCCGCGCCAATTTCGGGCCCATCTTCCTGCGGCCGCGGATCGAGTTCGAAGTCGACGTTAGTGAACGGCTCCGCGGTGAACGAGGGGCTGGCGGTGCCCTCGAGGGGCGCGTCCGCAAGCACGGCGAGCTTGCCGATCCACGGCGTGTTCGAGAGGCCGGGCTCGATCGAAATGCTGCCCGCGCCGGGGAAGCAGTTGATGTATTCGTACTGAATGTTGTTGAACACGTCGTTGAACAGCAGTTCGGGTCCCGCCGGGTCAATGGAGCCGCGCCCGTCGTTGTAAAGGAAGAAGTCGACTTGGTTGCTCTCCGTCGACGGTACAGCCGGTTCGTTGAAAACGGAGACCTGGACGGTAGCCAGTCCACCCGTGTAGTCGCCGGGATTGGCTGCCAGAAGATCGGGGTCGGGGACCTGCACGACGATTTCGTTCGGCGAGGTACTGCGCACGTTCGCCACCGTTTGTGTACTGGCCGGGCCCTCGAACACGACGTCGACGATCTCGTCAAAATTGAACCCTCTGAGCGTGACGAATACCGGATCGGTCGCCGGATCGAGGGTCGAGTCCATGTGGTTCGGGCTGATCTCGTTGATGAACGGCGCGCCGTCCATGTAGTAGGTGAAACCGTCATCGAGGGTCGCGGTCTGTTGGTCGGCGGGCCGGATCACCGTCACGTCGAAAATCTGCGCAAGACCGCCAGGGGCGGGCGGAAGTTCGACCTCGATGGTTCCGGTTGTATCGTCGTAACTCACGAAACGCGCCTGGGCGCTGCCGAACCGCACGATGGGTTGCGTGCCCGCCGCGCCGAAGTTCGTGCCCACGATCGTAATCGGGACCGCCCCGCCGACCACCGGATCGTATCCGCTGACCGGGCCGGTGTTCGGCGTCACACTGGTGATAGCGGGTGCGGCGCCGGCGTCGATGAAAGTGATGGCGCCGTTCAAGCGCGACGGCGTTGCCGTCAACGACACGCCGTTGACCGCGTCGAACTGTTCGAGCACGAGCGCGACGGGCGTGTCGCGCGGAATCTGGCTCGTCAGATCGACCAGGTCGAGATTGATCGTGAACGTGATCGAGGAGAAGGAATCGATCGAATACGTCGCGGCCTGCGTGCTGAGATCGATCTCGTTGCCGTTGCCGAAGGTCGCGTCGCCGTCAATCCACACTCGCGTGTACACGCCCGACGCGACCGGCCCGACGAAGTTCGAGCCGTCGATCCGGATCGGAATGGTCGAGTCGTTGTCCGGCACGATGTTCGGCGTCACGGCGTAGGCCTCGGGGTTCTCCGCGCGGCGGTAGCTGTACGCGTTCTCGGCGATGTAGTAGAGCGTTTCGCCGGTATTGTTCTCCGTGGTGCCGGTCGGACTTTCGACCCGGATATCGACAGGGCCCCACACGCCTTCGGGCTGCGCGGGCGCGGGGAACCGGACAATGCCGTTGTAGTTGCTAGGCGGGTTCGGCGCGAGCACCAGCGTGATGCTGGCGGGCGGAACGAGCGCGTCGCCGACAAAGATGCGGTACGAGTTCCGGTAGTTCAAAACGTCCAGCTCGATGGTGTCCGTGGCGCCGACCGTGCTGATCGTCGCGGAATTGATCTGGAAATAGACCGCGCCGCCGGCGACCGGGCCCTGGTTCGTGAACTCTTCCGCGTAATACAGCGTCGTGGACCCGACCGTCGTCGTGCCGCCGTTGCTGGTGAGTTGGGCGGCGTTTCGCACGTCGATCGGTACGGGAATGATCCCCGGATTCGCGAGGCCGAGCGGGGCCAGATTGGTATCGGCCGGGAACGTGGGCAGCGGAATGACGCGCTGGGCAATCGGAGTAACCGTGGCATACGTGACGGGGCCGCCCACCGCACCCGCCGGATCGGCGATCACCTCGACTTGGGAATCCAACGCCGTTCCCAAAAGACTGCGGGTACCACCCGCCGTGCGTTCGACGAAGTTGGCGACGCGCCACGGCAGCGCGTCAAGCAGGGGCTCGCCGGTCGAGAAATACGTGAACCCCGAAGGAATGATGCCGCGAATTCCATTCGGGTTTATCACGACTACATCGAACGAACCCGCCGCGCCGGAGGGGGAAGGCGGGACCCGGATGTCGCGAATGGCCGAGCCGTCGGCATCGACGGACGAGTACGCGCATACCACGCCGCCGATGAGAACGACGGCGTCCTGCTGAATGCCGATGCCGAAAATATCCGGCAACAGGTTGGAATCGGTGGACGTGCCGCTGCCGGCGGTCGTACCGATCGAGTTCGGGATGATGGCGGTGATGTTTAACCGCTCGTCAAGGGCGCGGAACTCGTATTCGCGCAGCGGCCCCGCGGGGCTTGTCGCGCCTGTCGGTATATTGCGCACGAGCACGTCAATCGGACCGATGGCCGTTGTGCGCGCCGGCGGCCGCACGAGCAGGCGGCCGGAATCGATCCAGCGGACGCTGCGGGACTGCCCGTCGGTCGCGGGATCGATGACGCCATTGCCGTTGAAGTCGAACCAGACTTCGCAGTCGGGATCGAAGTTCGCGCCAAGGATGTACACGGCGATCGCGCTTTCCTCGTCGGTCAAGGTGCGCGGATCGCCGTCGTTCGTGGCGGGATCGTCAACGGGACCCCACCCGGGGATGGCTTGCGTCACGTAAGGGATCGGATCGACCGCGGCGTCGGCCTGGTACGTGAACGCCCGCGGAACCCGGAATTCAAACCCGTCCGCGCGGCGCAACCATACCTCAACAGGACCGGGCTGGCCGGTCCAAGCCGGCGGGGTAACCACGTCGGACAGTTCGACGTCAGTCTGTGCGCCATAGGCCGTGGCTTCGGTGTTCGGGGCGTTGATTGGACCGAAAAAGACCCGAGTCTGCACGCCTTCTTCGAGGCCGTCTCCGAAGATGTCAACGCTGGTGTTGCCGGTGACCGGCCCGAAATCGGGATCGATGAAGGGATTGTTCTCGAGCACAATGCCGCCCGTGGCCTGCGTGGACCCGTTCACGTACACGAGCGTGTTGCGCACGCGCACGTCTTCGCCGTCCTCGACGAACACGCCGTTGAGCGAGTTGTCGATGATCGAACAATGAAGAATGTCGGCGAACGCGCCGTCCACGCCGGCCATGCCGTCGCCCACGTGGACGCCGTCCTCGTTGTTCGAGCTGATGCTGCAGTTGACAAGAAGCGGACGCGCGTTGCCCTCGACCCGAACGCCGTTCTCGCGATTGTCCCGAATGTAGCAACGGGTGATCGTGGGCGCCGGCCCCTCGGTGTCGCGCCAGCGGACCTCGTAGGTTTCCCCCGCGCCGGGCTCTGGGCCGTTGGGTGACCAATCGATCGCGTTGCCGCCGGAAAGTATCCAACTCGTGCCTTCAATAAACGTGGTCGCACCCATTCGCACGCTGATGACTTCGATGGTCGAGTTCGCCGCGCCGGGGACCGCGTCCGTGCCGTCGACCGCGCCATGCGTGATGGTCGACGTGGCGATGGTCGGCGTGACACGGACCCCGTTGTCGCCGCCGGTGATGGTGATGCCTTCGATGATGAGCGCGTCGCCGCCTCCGTTGATTGTGACGCCGCCCTGCACGACCACGTCGAAGGGGCCGCCGGTCGTCTCGACGAGCACAAACGAACCCGCCGGAGCGAGGGGCGGCGTGCCTTGTCCGCCTACCAGGAGGGGCACAAGTGTGTTGCCGAATATGCCGATAAAGTCGATGGTGTACGGCCCGCCGTCGGGACCGGTGACGACGACGTTGCCCGCGCCGATGACCGCGAGCGCCTCGAGCGCGGCCTGCACCGCCGCCGCCGTGGCATTGTGCGGAAGATCGAAGGTGGTTTCGGTGACGCCGTTGGCGTCGGTGAAGGACAGGTTCCAGAACCCGCCGGTCGGGCGCGTGCCGGTGCCCGTGTTGTCGAGCAGGGCCACGACCTGAGTGACGTTGAGCGGCACCCCGAGGATGTGGACATCGGCGTTGGCAGGAATGGGATTGAGCGCGTCGGTCCAGGGGCCGCCGATGACCAGCACGGTGACGGATTCGCCGAGGTTGAGCGAGCGGTTGACCGCGTCCTGAATGGCGGTGTTCAGGTTGGTATAAACCTGCGCGCCCGTCGGGCAGTTGCCGGTGCCGCCCTGGCACGCGACAAATACGCTCTGCGCCGGCGCCGCCGCACAAACCAGCAGCCCGCAAAACCACCGAGCGAATCGACGCGATGTCAGCCGTGATGTTTCGAACATATCACTACTCACCTGTTCCTGAATCAATCAAGACTTTTTTGACCGGATTTACAGGATGAACCGGATTTGAAGAAAAGCAATGCAAAGCCCCTTGCATTCGGACGCCGCACGCTCTTGCATGCAAAACCGCTCAATCTGCAACCCTGCAACCCGTTCAACTATACGCCGAGAGGACTCAACCCTACTCTCATCGAGTTTTCGTTTCTGTTGTCTTGCGTTGTCTACTCTTCTCACGATCCTGCTTTCTTCTCTATTCTTCTCACTGTCCTGTCAATCCTGTAAATCCTGTTAAAAAACTCTTTAGTTACCTCTAGGAATCCCGATGATCTCCTTCGTAAGCTCCTCGTACTCCATCCCGAATCCCTTCACGATTTTTTGACAGGATTTACAGGATTAACAGGAATTGAAGAAAACCAATTCAAAGCCCGTTGCATTCGGGCGCCGCACGCCCTTGCATGGGAAACCGCTCAATCTGCAACCCTGCAACCCATTCAACTATACGCCGAGAGGACTCAACCCTACTCTCATCGAGTCTTCGTTTCTGTTGTCTTGCGTTGTCTACTCTTCTCACGATCCTGCTTTCTTCTCTTTTCTTCTCACTGTCCTGTCAATCCTGTAAATCCTGTCAAAAATTCTTTCTCTTCTCTCTAAGTATTCGGTCGATAGTCCCGGTATTTGCGCTTCACATCGACTCGTTCCGGGCCAAAGTTCAGCAACAGTCCAACAGGTTTGCCGGTCGCCGCCAAATAATTTACCAACTGTACCTCATGCGCCTCGGCAAGCTTCGTCACCGATTTCAATTCAACTATGACCGAATCCTCGACAATAACGTCAGCCGCGAAATCGCCGACGTTGTGCCCGTTATAGAAAACGCTTATCGGCCACTGCGCTTGTGCCCGCAATCCTCGATTGGCCAACTCAATCATCAGGCACTTCTCGTACACCGACTCGAGGAACCCGAATTTCATCGTCTTGTACACCTGAAACGCGCACCCGATGATCTCCTTCGTAAGCTCCTCGTGCTCCATCCCGAATCCCTTCACGATTTTTTGACAGGATTTACAGGATTAACAGGATTTGAAGAAAACCAATGCAAAGCCTGTTGCATTCGGGCGCCGCACGCCCTTGCATGGGAAACCGCCCAATCTGCAACCCTGCAACCCGGTCAACTGTACGCCGAGAGGACTCAACCCTACTCTCATCGAGTTTTCGTTTCTGTTGTCTTGCGTTGCTTACTCGTCTCACGATCCTGCTTTCTTCTCTTTTCTCTTCACTGTCCTGTCAATCCTGTATATCCTGTCCAAAAACTCTTTAATTCCCTCTAGGAATCCCGATGATCTCCTTGGTAAGTTCCTCGTGTTCCATCCCGAATCCTTCACGATCTTTTGACAGGATTTACAGGATTTACAGGATTTTGGATGCCCATGCGTTGCATGGGCCGGAACCCTTTCATCCCTCCAACATGCTTCAACTCTTCTCGAACGCCGAACGCCCTTGTTCTTCTCTTCTTTCAATCATCCTGTCCATCCTGTGAGTCCTGTCCAAACCATTCTTCTCTTATCTCTCGTATATGGTCCGCGTCTTGCGTTCGCCGGTCACGCGGAATTCGTTGTCGTCGCGCCAGTTGAGGACGCCGTCGCCGTCGGCGTCGAACGCATACCCGCTCTGCGCGGTGACGGTGATCTCGAAGGTGTCGGACCTCGCCGTGATGCCGTTGGCGATGCGCGTGAACCGTTCCTTGATCTCGTCGAACCGATTGACCGTCCGCACGACGGGATCGCCCTCGAGCGTGGGGCTGCCGTCGGCCAACAGGGACGGAAGCAACTCGAGCGGGCGCGCGCCGATGACGGAGTTGTCGCCGCGCGCGACCAGTTCCGAGGTGAACTCGTAGTACCGGCCGTCGAGCCGCACGAAGAGGTCTTCCGGATCGAGATCGTCCGATCCGTTGACATCGTCAAGCACGCCGTCGTTGTTGAAATCGACGTGGCGCAGTCCGCGGCCCCTGGCGATGCCGGGCTGGTAGCTCGCGCCGGGGAACCCGGGGTTCCCGCTCGAACGCAGCAACGCCCGCAGCATGACGGGAGTCGACGGGAGAACGTCGTCCAGGTCCGGGAAAGGCCGCGGATCGAACTGGCCCGGAACGCTCGGGTCGCTGTTGTTCGCGAACTCGCCGAGAATGCCGGGCAGGCCCATCAACGTATTGAACGGGTCGTACTGCGCGGCCAGCGTGGCGTCGTCGTTGGCGGCGGCGCCGCCGTTGGCGCCGAGCCAGTGCATCCGGGCATAGGTCGTGTTGATGTTGATTCGGCCCGGCGTGCGGTCGCGCGACGTGAGGACCACCCGCGAGACGCGGTTGAGCTGGTTGGGCGAGCCCGTGTTGCGGATGAACATGCCGAGATAATTGTTCTCGACTTTGACGACGCCGTAATGCACGAGCCCGTCCGTGGACGGCGCGAGGCCCGCCTTCAACCCGAAGCGTTCGGGCCGCTGGCCCGGGCTGGTCAGGATGCCGAGCTCGAGCGTGTCCGGCAGGCCGGCTTGCTGGCCCGGCACGGTGCCGTCCTCGAACCAGCATTGGCGGTCACCGTTGGTGTCGGTGAAGAACTCGATATCGACCGCGGTCAGCGAGGAGTCGCCGGTCGCGATGCGCTGCGCGAGGTGCGTGGCGGCCTGGGCCAAGGCGGTATTCGGTTCCACGAACCTGTTCACGTCGTCCAGGGTGGCCACGTACACATCGTATTCGCCGTTGGGCAGCCCGTCGGCGCCGTCCCACACGAACAGGGCCTCCGCGGGATACTCATCCACGAGGGCGGTGGGCGTGGGCGGGTTGCCGTTGAGGTCCTGCCGCTGGAACGTGAGCGGGTCGAACGCGTTCCGGTTCGAGGAGACGTACATCACCGCGCGCAGGTCAAGCGGCCACCGGCTCGTGGAGGGGCTGAGCGGGTCCGTCACGAGTTGGGCGAGCGACAGCGCGGGCGGCGGCGTGAACGCGCCGTAGTTGGTGAGGAAATTCAACTGGATCGGGTACGCCACGTTCCGCAAATGGGGATAGAAGGGCGGCCCGCTGGGGCTGGTGTAGATGAGACCCGGCGCGGTGGTCGGACTGCTCGCCTCGATCAAGGGTAGCAGGAACACCGGCGTCCACGCGCGCGGGCCCGTCCGCGGATAGTACTCGTCGAGACCGGTGACGGGATTGGTCTGTTGCACGTAGTCGAACTGGACCTGCAACTCGTCGCCGACGATCTGCCCGGCGCGCGGGTACAGCGGGTAGAAGTCCGCCTGGCCCACGCTGAGCACGATCGAGTCCATCGCCGCATTGTGAATGAGCGCGCGCAGGTCCTTCGGGTTGTCCATGCCGAGCATGGGGCCTTTAATGCCGACGTCGTCCGCCCGCGCGTACACGTCGGGAATAGGCAAGCCATACTGTTCGGGCAACACTTTGGCGCCCTGGAGGGTCTCCCACCCCGCGAAGTCCAACTCGCCGCGGCCGAAGTGCGCCGTCAACGTCAGGTGCGGCACGGTCATGAGATCGCCGGGCGAGCGCAGGTTGGCGTTACGGACCTTCGCGCGGCGGAACAGCAGGAAATTGTCGTCGACGCGGGTGTCCGGCACGACGATATCGGTGGGCGGCAGATCGGTGGCGCGCAGGTCGGCCATGACGTAGCGATCGGGATCGCCGTTGCCGTCGGTATCGCGCGTCTCGAACCATTCGAGCGCACGGGCGAAGTAGTTGGCGCGCAGGGGCGAGCCGGAGAACCCGTGGCCGAAGAACCGCAGGCCCGTGACCGCCGACGCGACCCCGATGGGTTGGAAGCCGCGGACCGTTCCGTCTTCGCGGTACAGAAGGCCCGCGCGGACGCCCGAGAACGCGTCGTAGAAGCGGTTCGTGCCGGCGTGCCAGTCGTCGTAGTTGCCGTCGGTGGCCTGCCACCGGTTCTGCGTGCCGAAGCGGTCGCCGGTGTAGAGCGGATGCTTGCGCTCGAGCGAACGGTAGAAGTCCACGCCCATCGTGTTGTCGGGCCAGCGCTCGCCGGGGAAGCCGATTCCCACGAACTCGGTCGGCGCACCCAAGACGTCGTCCATCGAGCGGTTCTCGACGTCCTGCTGCGTGTAGGTGACGCGGTCGGCGATGCGCTTGTCCGAGGCGTTGCCTTCGTACAAGGTAATCACGACGCTTTCGCCGGGATAGAAGCGGCGTTCCACGAACTCTTTCCATCCCCGGAAGCCCACGCCGCCGCTCGCGTACGCGGGCAGCGCGGCGAATTCGGGAATGACGTCGTCCGCGTAGGAGCCGGGAAGGATGTCGCCGTTCCGGCGGCGGAACCGGCCTTCGTCCACGCCTTCGCTTTCGTCGGGGTCTTGCAGGTCGACCAGGCCGTTGCTGTTGTCGTCGACGCCGTTGCTGCTGATGGGCCGGTTGAGGCCGTCCAGGACCGATCCTTCGTCGATTGACCCGTCGCCGTCGTTGTCGATGCCGTCGTTGTCGAGAGTGCCCGCGTCCTGATCGTTGTCGATGAGATCGAAGTCGGGATAGTTCGGGAAGATGCCGCCGCGCAGCACGAGTTCGCCCACCTCGATGAGTTGCCGATCTTCGGTGACCGTGCCGGCGCCCGGGTCGAGGCCGGTGCGTTGGGTCATGAATTGGATGTTCAACTGCACGATGCGGTCCCAGGCCTTGGTCACGGACGAAGTGGCCGGCGCGGCGAAGGCGCGGAAGTTGAACGGCGCGCCGCTGAAGGGGACCGTGTCGCTCGTGGACAGGACGAAATCGTCAAAGCGGTTCGCGAGGTCGGCGAGTCCGTCGCCGTCGACATCGACGAAGTCCACGTCCTCATTTCGGAAGAAGACGCTGCCACCGTCGGTGATACCCAGCGGTACGCCCCAGATGATGTTGCCGTAGAGGGCCGGGTTCCACTCGGAGTCGTTCGGCGTGATGTATCGCGGGATAGGCGGTTCGCTGATGGTCGAGAAGTCGGGATTGCCTCCGGGAACGACCGGGCCGCGGACGAGGCCGATGCCGTTCTTGGCGAAGACGCTGACGGCGCCGAAGTTCACCGTGTCGGCGAAGTTGGTCGAACCGATGTCGTATTTGTTGGTGCCGAGCAGGAGCGAGCCGCCGGGGGCGATAAAGGTGCCGTTCGGAATGGTGCCGATGATGCGGCCGCGCCCGTTGATGTCGCCCTGCACCTCGAGTTGCCAGCCGCTCACGTCGATGGGATCCGGACCTTCCGCGATATTGACGATTTCGACCCACTCGTGGTCGGGTTCCTGGCTGAACTCGAGGAAGTTGATCGACAGGAATCCCGGTCCGGAGTCTTTGGCGATGGCGACAAAGAGATACAACTGGTTGTCTGGATCGTCCGCGAACGGCGGAATGATCACCGTGAACGCCTCGTTTTTCGGGTTGCCCGCGCCCGGGATGCCGGCGTAGCCCTCGGCGCCGAGGGGCATGGCGGCGGTTTGGTCACCGGCCCGCGTGGGTAGCAACGCCCAACCGCTCAGCGGCGCGGCGGGCAGTAGCGCGTCTGACCCGTCCTGACGGCCGTAGATCGGATCGAGAACATTGTTTGTCGCCGGACTGCCGGTCAGATCAAAGGGATCGAATCCGCCGCCCGTCTGGCGATTGATCTCGTCCTGCAGAATATCGGTTTGCGCCGAGGTCGCATATTTCACCGTATGGATAAGGGTCGTGCCGGTTCCCGGTCCCGCGGAGGGGTTGCCGTTCTCGTCGCTTGTATTGACCATCAGGTAGTAGCGGCCGGGGGGCAGTTGCGCGCTCGGGCCGATTCGGAATTGAATCGCGTTGCGGACCATGCCGCCGCTGCCGGAGTCCACCAAGTCGGTCGAGTCGGTGGTCCAGACCGTCCCCGAGCCGAGGTAGTTGGTGCTGGACTCGATTTCCCAGAACTCGCCGTCGCTCGGCGTATTGAACGCGCCGGACACTTCGTCCATGGTCGTGACCTGGATATCGAAATCGGGCACGACGTTCGAGAAGGCGTTGGGGTCCTCGTTCAGATCGATGGTCCCGTTGCCGTCCACGTCGACGTTGGATTCGGCCTCGACCCGGCGCACCGGGCGGACCATGATCTCGTTGATACGGATGCTCTCGACGCCGGCCTGCGTATAGGTGATTTCGCGCTCTTCGCCGAGGGGTAGGCCGAAGTACTGGGCGCCGACGTTACGCCACCACCAGTCGGTGATGGTGGAGCTGAAGACGTTGCGGGCGTGGTCGCGGTCGCGCGCCTCCTGGATGTTGAGGCCGAGCTGGTACGCGCGGAGTTCGGGGTCGGCCTCGATGAAGAGCGGCGAGGGGCGCGGCTCGTTCAACGGATTGGGTTCGAGCGGGTCGAGTTTGATCCGCTGCAGGCCGTAGGGCGTGTCCACCATGGTGGTGTCTTCGCGGCGCAGGCCGCGCAGGTAGTCGATCTGGTCAATCGGCGGATCGGCGAAGGACGAGTTGAACACGAGACGCGGGTCGCCGGTGGCGAACATCGAATCCGTGATGGGCGCGTACCCCCAGTCTTGTTTGAGGGCGAGGGCGATGCTTTCGGCCAAAGCGTAGTTGTAGTCGAGCTTGATGCCGCTGACGGGCGGGGAGTCGAGGGCGAATTCGCCGTTGTCGTCGCGCGCGTAGAACTGGAGGCGCGCGTTGCGGTCGCTGGACTGGACGGTGGTGGTCAGGCGCAGGATGTTGCGCATCCGGTCCTTGTCGGAGGCGTCCATCGGCGCGGTCGTGGCGCTGGTGCGGGGGAGCCGGTTCAGCAGCATTTCGATCTGGCCGCCGGTGCGGAAGAGCATGTCGCCGAGTTCGCCGATTTCGTCGAGCGCGTCGTTGCCGTCGTTGTCGAACCCGTCGAGTTCGGCCAGGCGGTTGCGCAGGGGGCGGTACAACTGGAATTCGTTCGGTTCGTCGATGCCTTCCCAGAGTTCGTCGACAATGCCGTCGCCGTTGTTGTCGACGCCGTCGTTCATCATCCACAGGGTGCTGGCGTTGTCGTCCACGAAGCCGTAGCCCGGAAGGTTGCGGTCGAAGAAGTACTGGTAATAAAAGCCGTAGGTGTTGTCGAACACGTCGCCCATGGCGGGGCGGGGTTCGGTTTCGTTGCCGTGGCGCATTTTGGGGACGGGGTGCGCGAGCGCGTAGGTGCGCGGCACGGGCGGGATGTTGACGCCGATCCCGGGGACCGTGCGCAGGTCGAACTCGCCGGGGTTGACGCCGTCGTTGTACGCGAAGCTGAGGCGGTACGGCGCGCTTGCGGCGTCTTCGGTGAACGTGGTCGCGGTGATCGCGCCGACCGTGTTGAGGTTGGCGCGCGAGTTTTCATCGGTGATGAGGACGGCGACGCGGCCGGCGATTTGACACACGGGTTCGCCGCTGACGGTGACGATATTGTAGTTGGGCTGCGCGAGCGGGCCGTAGACGTCGGCGATGCGCTGGTATTCGCGGGCGCGGTTGGGGGCGATCACGGCCTTCTCCTCGGCGGTCCACGAGGACTCGTCGCCGGGGGGCTGCACG
>BTUX01000052.1:0-20820 GCA_045863315.1 Candidatus Hydrogenedentota bacterium
CTGAGACCGACCTGACGGAAGGCGAACGAGGAATTGTTCGGGATGCGCTTGAAACGCAGGCGTGGGAACATTTCCTTCGTTGAGAGGCGCATCGGTTTCGTCGCGACGGTTGGCCGCTTGAACTCGTACCTGGCCGGAGGCGATTGCAAGTGTATCGGCGTTGGCGTATTAACGGACGGGGGAGCGATCAATTTTGTACCTTTTGAGCGAATAATTGTCATGATCGCACAATTTGGCACCGAAAGTGAGAGCCGATTCTCATGAAGTAAACCAAACCGAACAAGAACATATCACACAGTATACGGGTCCATAGCATAAGCTACTCCCCATATCTTGTATACACTAACGTGCTCCAACATCCCATTTCCCTGCAAGGCCACTCTCAACCTGCTCGCTGGCATGACAATTGTTTTTCTTTTCCGAGCGAATCGTTCGCCACGGTTGCGTGTATCTTCTGTGTCGCCGATCAATGTGGCGAATGTTCGTGGACCGGCGGGACGCCGGCTGCCCGACTTTGACTGTATTCGGAATTCGGGAGGTCTAAGTGCCTGACGTAACGGAGTTGCCGCGGGTGCATGAAGAAATCGTACGCGCCCCCTTGAATGAAGGCCTGCTGGGCGTCAGCAGGGCCATTATCGAGGTGCGCGACCTCATCCAACGGTTGGCGCCCTCGAACATCAGTGTGCTCATTGGCGGTGAAAGCGGTACCGGCAAAGACATCGCCGCCCGGCTGCTGCATAAGTTCTCGCCCCGTTATGGCAAGCCTTTCATCAAGGTGAACTGTCCCGCGATTCCCGAAAGCATTCTGGAGAGTGAGCTATTCGGCTACGAGCGCGGTGCGTTCACCGGGGCGCGGAATTCAAAGCCCGGACGATTTGAATTGGCCAACAACGGTACTATTTTTCTGGACGAGATCGCGGAGACTTCGTTTTCCGTGCAAGGAAAGCTGCTGCAAGTGCTTGACGGAGAGCCGTTTATGCGGATTGGCGGCGTAAGGCCGATCCAGATAGACGTCCGCGTGATCGCGGCAACGAATATCGACCTGAAACAAGCGGTTCAGCTTGGCCGCATGCGTGAGGATGTCTTCTTTAGGCTGAGCGAAGTTATAATTCAAATGCCAACACTCAGGGATCGAACAGAAGATATCCCATTACTGGCAGAACACTTCAACTATAATTACAGCGAACGCATAGGTAAAGTATATAAAACCATCCCCCATGAGTATATCGAGGCGATGCTCGATTATCCGTGGCCCGGAAACATTCGCGAGCTGGGAGCTTGTGTCAAGAAATATGTTACGACGGGTCAACCTGAGCATTTGTTTGGGGAAGCCGTCTCTCAAAACGAGCTAGACCCTCGGGAAGCCGAGGAGCGGCCCAGCCTCTCGAGTCCTCAGGATCGCGAACCGGTCAAAGAGGATTCGTTGCGGAAAAAACGTGTCTCGTTGAAAGAGGCGACGCAACGTGCCGTCGAGGAGACCGAGCGCGCGATGATCGAGGAAGCATTGCGCCAGACTCTGTGGAACCGCCGGAAAGCGGCCAAGCTTTTGCAGGTGAGTTACAGTTCGCTCTTGCGTAGAATTGACGCGTATCAAATTGGGAAGAACAACCGTAGCGAGGGGAGTGGGCCTGATGCGTAGCTATCGAGAGCGGGTTTGGAGCAGGCGACAATCGTTGCTGGCAACGATCGTGTCTGTATCTATGGTATGCGCGGCGGACGCGGGGATTTTCAACAAATTGAAGGGCAACGACAGCGCGTCGCCCATTAAGGAAGTCATTCGTGTTTCGACGAACGCGGCGGTGCAGCCGGAGTCCGGGCCGGAGCCCGCAAATGCCCCGGCGAGCAATGAGCCGATAACAGCGGAGACGCCCGTATCCACGGTGGAAAGCGAACTGGGGCCTCCGGCGGACTACGTGATCGGACCCGGCGACATACTGTCGTTTCAGTCGTTTGACGACCCCGCGCTGAGCCGGGAACAGGTGATTGTGTTGTACGACGGCAAGATCACGTTGCCGCTGATTCCCGATATCAACGTGGACGGCATGACCCGTGAACAGGCCGAGGCCGCCGTTCGAACGGCCTACGAGAAAGTGTTCCGGGACCCGCAACTCGCCATTAACGTGCGCGGTCCGCAGAGCAAGTTCTATTACGTGCTGGGTGATATCGTGAGACCAAGCCGCTATCCCTATGAAAGCCGCGTATCGGTGCTGGAAGCCATCAATACGGCGGGCGGCCTTCGGATCACGCAACGGTCCGGAGGCGAGTCCTTCGCCGCAACGACGGCTACGTTGAGCAAGGCCTTCATCATCCGAACAGGCCGGGGCCCGCGGGAAGTGATTGAGTTGGATCTCCGCGGGCTCACCAACAAGGGCCCCCACGCTTCCGAGACGATGGTGCACCCCGGCGACGTCGTGTACATACCGGAAGGGATCAGTCTGGTGTATATCCTGGGTGAAGTGCGCACGCCGAGCGCATTTCAACTTGGCGAGGGCCAGACTCTCATGCACGTGTTGGCGCAGGCCGGCGGGTTTGTCGAGAGCTCGGCCAAACTCCGCCACATCGTGATCTTGCGGGCGGTCGACCAGAACCAAAGCGACGTCATGCTGGTCGATCTCAAACAGATACTCAAGACCGGCATCGATGTGCCGCTCAAGGCCGGTGACATAATCTATATCCCTCGTAAGGACTTGGTAAAACTGAACGAGTTCGTCACCCGTTTGACGGGCACCATCTCACCGGTATTGAGCCTGTATTCCCAGCTCTTCGATGCATACTATGCGGAAGAGCGCAACAGGCTGCTGGTGGAGGCGGGCGCGGGCGGCAACGATATTCTGAGCGTCTTGCAGGCGATTCGATCGTTCGGCGGCACGTTCCAAGGCAGCCTGCAAGGTCTTTCGCTTCTTTCGCCGTAACGAACAGGTGGGCGCGCGACAACAACGCGCCGGGAAAACTAGGATGAACGCGCGGGCCGGAGCCGCACGGGTCAGGAGGCAGTACGAATGGCAGTCGATTTCTCGACGGAAACCGCTACGCTGATTCCCGTCAGTCCGGCGGCGCAGTCGACGGTTTCCCGGGGAATAAACATCAAACGCCTCATCCGTATGCGGTGGCGGTTGATGGTAGGAGTGGCGCTGGCGCTGGCGGCGCCGTTACTCGTGGCCGTGGCGCTCCTCATTCCGCGCGAATACTCCGCGGTCGCGGCGATTCGCTTCGCCCGCACAAAGCCGACAATCCTGAGCCCCAACCAGCAGATGGCGGTATCATCGGATTACGGCACCTACGTTGAGACCAACGTGAATCTCATCCGAGGGGCCGCCGTGCTGGGCAAGGTAGTCGAGCGTGCCGATGTCCGCAAACTCGATCTCATCACCAAACAGCGCGACCCCGTCTTCTTCCTCGAACGGAAAATGGATGTCCGAGTCGTGCCCAACTCGGAACTGGTATCGGTCGGCTTTCAATCGCCTGACCGTGAAACCGCGCTCACCATCGTGAGCGCGG
Source organism: Candidatus Hydrogenedentota bacterium (assembly GCA_045863315.1). GTDB lineage: Bacteria > Hydrogenedentota > Hydrogenedentia > Hydrogenedentales > SLHB01 > JABWCD01. Next base: position 3,499 of record BTUX01000052.1, read on the forward strand.
TCGTTGATGAGTTCTTGAAGCACGCGACCTCGGCGGACCGCACGTCGATGAATCAGGTGACGCAACAGCTCGAGGAGGAGGCCGACACGCTCGAACAAAATGTGGCCACCCTGAGCCGGGACCTCGCGGACGCGAGGGAGAAAATGGGGGTCGCGATCACGTCGGGCGGCGTGGGGGTCGATCCCGAACGCCAGTCCTATTATGAGAGTCTCTCGAAGGCCTTATCGGACAAGACGACCGCGGAGTATTTAGTGCAGCAGGCGGAAGCGCAATTGCGGCGAATCGAGGAGCTGATCGAGCAGGCCAACACCCGTCCCAACGATCCAATATATGAATTCAACGTCGAAAACATGGCAAGCGCGGACCCGGCCGTGCTCGTGCAGAGCCAACAACTGGCGGAGAAGGATGCGCGACTTGCGCTTGTGCAGGGCAAGTACGTGGACGGCCACCCGGCGCTGAAGAACGAAGAGGATGCGCGGCGCTCCGTCGCGGCGGCGCTCGAAAAGGCCAAGCAGGGCGCCCGCCTGAGGGCATTGATGACGGTCCAGGGCCAGAGCCGCCTGGAGCTGGAAAAGGCGCGAAAGCTGGTGGAAGACGCCGCCGCCCGGGAAGCGGGTTTTCAAGAGGAACTGAAAAAGCACGCATCCGAGTCCATCGAGGTGGCCAAGGCATTCGCGGAGTTGAGAGAGCGCGAAAATGCGCTGGACGACGCGCGCGCGTCGCTTCGCGATGTGCGCGAAAAGATGCGCGTGCTGCGGGCGGACAGCCGGGTCGCCGCGAGCTACTCGGTGGCCGCTTCCGCACAGGCGCCGGTGACGCCGGACTCCAAGCGTCGATTCCGGTTTATGATGCTGGTGGGAATGTTTTCGTGCGGGTGCGGACTAGCCCTCGGCCTCTGGCGCGAGCTAAGCGATCAGCAGGTGCGCACCGCTCAGGATTTGCGGTATGTGACCGACCTGCCCCTCATGGCGATGATTCCGCATTCGAGCGCGGAGCGGCTGCCTTCCAATTCCCGCGCGGCGCTCCTCACCGCAGACCATCCCGATTCCATATCCGCAGACGAGTTCCGCCGAGTGCTGTCGCGAATTATCTATCCGCCCGAGGGAGCCGCCGAATTGAACACCGTTCTGGTGACGAGCCCCTCGCGCGGCGATGGGAAAACCTCTTTGGCATGCAACCTTGCGATATCGCTGGCGCAAGCCAACCGTCGCGTCCTCTTGGTGGACGTGTGCGCGAGGCGGCCCGGCATCGAAGCCAATCTGGGAATGGAACGCTCGATTGGATTGGGAGAAATTTTTACCGGGACCCACTCCATTCAGGATGCGGTCCGCCCCTCGAACTATCCCAACCTTGCCGTGCTCGGTCCCGGATACAACGGAGTCAGCGTCATCGGCAAGCTCGCGTCCCGCGAGACCGTCGAGTTTCTCGAAAAAGCGGAAGAAGCGTTCGAGCACGTCATCATCGACACGCCGCCGGTGCTCCTCATGGCTGACGCCAAGTTGTTGGCGCCCGTCGTCGACGGCGTGATTATGGTTGTCGGCGCGGAGGTTTCCTCGTTGGGAATGGTGAAGCGCGCACTGCAGGAACTGCAGCAAATCGGGTCCAACGTTATCGGCGTGGTATTAAACCGGGCGAAACATGTGCCCGGCGGCTACATGCGTGAAGTACTGGACAGCTACTATAATTACGGGAAGGACGGGCGCCGATCGCCTAACGGAAAAGGCGGACATCACGTCGACGATATGGCCGTCGAAGGAGACTCTCCCTCGATTATGCTGCTGGAAGAGACCGCCGACCGCCCGAAGCGAAATGACGCGTAACTCGGCCGGACTGGCAGGCCGCGCAATGAACACGGCGCCCTCCCGTCGGCCCGATTCGGTGTACCGGCCCGCGACCGACAACAGCGCAACTTCACTCGTTCATATCGAGACCCGGGAGTACCGGCTTTGAAGCCTTTGGCGCCAAGTTCCAACAACGAAAAGGCGGTCGGCAATCCGAACAATGCCGACTACGCTCCAGCAGCGAGATCCTTCCCGCGGGTGTCGTTGTTTGGCGTGCCGTTTTCGGATATTTCGTTTGACGAACTTTGCTCGACGGTGGAATCGTGTGTTCGCGAAAAAAAATTCTGCTGCGTGGTCACGCCCAACGTCGATCACGTCTGCCGTTTTCACCGTGATGCAGATTTCCGGAAAGCGTACCTCAACGCGGATATCGTCTTGTGCGACGGCACACCGATTCTATGGGCGTCCCGGCTCCTCCGGCGGCCTCTGCGTGAGAAACTGAGCGGTTCCGACCTCGTGTTCACCATGTCCGAGTTCGCCGCCCGCCGGGCGCTTTCCGTGTTTCTCTTCGGCGCGGCCGAGGGTGTCGCCGAGCTCGCGGCGCAGCGGCTCAAAAAGGCCTATCCCGGACTGCGTGTGGCGGGGGTGTATTCGCCACCCTTCGGCTTCATGAAGGACCCTAGACTAATCGGTGAATCCGTTCGCATCGTGCGGGACGCCAAGCCGGACATTTGCTATGTCGCGCTCGGCGCCCCGTTACAGGAGTTTTGGATCCAGAATCACGGTGTCCAGTGTGACGTTCCCGTCATGATCGGCGTCGGCGGTTCGCTCGATTTCGCCGCGGGCCGTCTGCGGCGCGCCCCCGTCTGGGCCCAAAATGCCGGTGTCGAATGGGTATGGCGGCTGATCCAGGAGCCTCGTCGGCTGTGGAGGCGCTATCTCATAGAGGACCTGTTGATCTTTCGCTTGTTCTGGCACGAGTGGCGCAATCGGCGCACGCAACACAGCAACGCGGGCTGAGACAAAGGCGCTCGCTCGATGATGGGTACACTCTGGAAATGGCTTGCAGCGGCCGCGCTCGCAGTAGTCCTGTTGGCCGTCGGGGCCTTCGCCGGCGTCAATCTTTACCTGGCAAGACGCAATCAGAACTGGCTGAGCGAGGCGCAGGAGGCCTATAAACGCGGCGACTGGATTCACGCGAAAGGGTGTTACGAACGCTACCTGCCGCAAGACCCCTCGAACATCGCGTTGTTGCTCCAGTACGCCGACGCGTGCCTGAACATCCGACCCAACCGGCTGGCAATGCTGCAAAACGCGGCCACCGCATACCAGCAGATTTTGACGTACGAACCGGACAATAGGGACGTCCGGGCCAAGCTGATCGACCTGTATTCGAAGATCGGGGCGTGGAGCACACTCGAGTACTACACCAACGAATGGCTCTCGCGCACTCCCGACGACGCCTCGCTGCAATATCACCACGCCATTGCCCTGGACCGCATGGGCCGGCGCGACGAAGCCATGCGGGAGTACTCCGTGCTGGCGGAGAACAATACCGAATTCTCAGATGTATACGGGAGCCTGGCGCGCCTGATGCGCGATCGCGGCCTGGATGCAAACGCCCTCGATATGTTCAACAAGGCGCTCGAACGCCGGCCGGACGACGCCCGGCTGCTCGTCGATTATGCCCGCTTTCGCGCCCGGCGCAGCACGTGGGCCGACGTCGAGCCTTTTTTAAAGCAGGCCCTTGAGTCCGCCCCGACCGACACCTACGTCCTCCTTGCCTGCGCGCAGGCGGCCCTGCTTCGTCGTCAATACGACCGCGCTATCGAATTGTTGGAAAAGGTCGTTGAACTCGAACCCCAAGGCGCAACCGCCCAGATGATGCTGACGGCCATCTACCGCAACCAAGGGCGCCTGGACGCTGCTATTGAAGCGTTGAAGTCCGTCGACCCAATCGTGCAGGCGGACAACCCAATCGTGCTCGTGACACTGGCCGACCTGCAGATCGAGTCGCACGCACTCGACGACGCCAAAGTAACTATAGCGGACTACAACTCGATCCAGCCCGATCAACTGCCTATCAATGAATACTTCGCGGGAAAGGAATTGTTGGTCCGGGGCGAAGCGACCGAGGCAATCAAAAGGCTGGCCCCGGCAGTCGAGTTGCGCCCCGGCTTTCACCTCGGCCATTACACCCTTGCCGAAGCCTACCTTGCGGCCGGAGAAATGGAACTGGCCCGCAGTTCGCTTGCCACCTACCTGTCCCGAAACCCGACCGACGAACGGGCGCAGCGATTGATGGCCCAACGATTCGGCAAACCGATCTCTCCCGACAGCCTCGCGGCGCGCGCGGAAGAATTGATTGCACGGCCCTCGGTAGACGTGTCGCAACTCGTGGCTGTCGGCACGGCACTGTCAAGCACCGCCGTCTCGCCGAGTCAATTGCAGGAGCAGGCCCCTCGAATCGAGCGCGCGCTCGAACGCGCGATCGAGATCGATCCGAGACAAGCCGCCCCATACCGAGCCAAGGCGGAGCTTGCGCTCCGGCTTGGCGATGCGGATCGGGCCCGCCAAGTCCTCTCGCGAGCGCAGGCGGCGGGGGTGCCCGACACCGAACTCTCGATCACTCGGACCGTTACCGCCCTGGCGCTCGGAGACACGGCTGCCGCGGACGCCATTCTTCTCGAAGCCACGGCAAAACCCGACTTCGGCCAATCCCAGTACATCGAGTGGGCGAACTATCTCGCGCAGCATGGGCACTATGATCATGCAATCGCGTTGCTCGGAAAGGGCACGACCCGCTATCCATCGGGTGACGTTCGTGCTGCACTCGAGATTGAGCGCGCCCGCCTCGCCGTACGTCACGGCGATTTCGACCGCGCTGCCGCTTGGATCGCCGATGCCGAGCCGCGCATTGCAAAAGGGACCGCACTGCGCCGCACACTCAACACGACACGACTGCAGATTGCTCAAGCCTTCCTTACGGTCAACGGAACCGACGCCCAAGCCCGCGCCCGCGCTCTGATCGATGCGGTCCGCGCCGAAGATGCCGCAAACAGCTTGCTGCAAACCATCGACGGGTTTATGCTCCTGCGCGAGAACCCGCCGGACCTCGACACCGCACAGTCGTTGTTCGAGCGCGCGGCGGCATCGGACGCCGCCGGCCTGATCGCACGGTGGGGGTTGGCGCGAGTCGCCTTGGCGCGCGGCGATTTTCCGCGGGCCCTCTCGCACGCCGAACGGGCCGCCGCCCTCAACCCGCAGTCCCCCGCTTTGCAGGTGCTTCTCGCTGAAGTGCTCCTTCGCCTGGGACGCTCGTCCGAAGCGGAACCGGTTCTCGCGCGCGCGCTCGAGACGAGCCCCCACGACGTGACCGCGACGCAACTCATGATCGAGTGCTTGCTCGCTCTGGGAAGAACCGACGCGGCCAGACAGCATCTCGCGAAGCTGGAATCGTTGTCATCCGCCAATGAAGACCTCCGCAGGATCGTGTCCAAGCTTAGAGGCACAATCTTGATCGCGGCCGGCGACGATCAGGAGGCCGAACGTCTGCTGCGCGAACAACTCGAAAAGGGGCCGGGCGATACCGACCTGCTTGAGATTCTTGCGCTTCAAATGGCCCGCCAAGGCCGCCGCGAGGAGGCGAAGACACTGATCACGGATTACGCGAATGCACATCCGGATGATCCGGCGCCGTGGGTCGTGCTCGCAAAGGTGCTGCTCTTCGATCGCTCCACTGCCTCCTATCGAGAGGCTTCCACCGCGCTTACGCGAGCGCTTTTGATCGACGACAACTTCATCCCCGCGCTCCGCGAGTTTCTATCGGTGCGCCTGGCCGAAGGGGACCGGGTCGAGGCGCTTGCCTTGTGCGAGAAGTACCTGCGGCGAAACCCGGACGAGCCGGACATGTTGAATACCAAGGCTGTCCTGCTTGCCGACATACCGAACCGTCAACTCGAAGCGCTCGCGACAATCGATCGCGCCGTGTCGCTCGATGATCGTCCAGAACTACTCGCAACGCGCGGCATCGTCCTGGTCGCCATGCGCGATTACGATCGCGCCCTAAAGGATTTGCAGGCGGCCGCGCAATCGCTGCCCAAGTCCAGCGCGCGCGTGGACGCGGCATTGGCCGAGGCCTATCTCGCCACCAATGAAATCGCGCTGGCTCGCCAGCACATCGAAGCAGCCGTAAAGAAGGCGCAGAACGGCGACTCCGTGAACCTGGACCGCCTGCGCAGTTTACAGGTTGCCATCCGACAGCGCGAGGCGGCATGAACGTGCCCGCCGACACGCCCGATAGCCGACGGACGGCAGGCGAGGGCGTCGCCTCGTTGCGCCCCACCGCGCAAAGCGTGATCTCCATCGCCTTGGCCCTGGTGCTGCTGATCGTCATGTATCGGCGGACTGCCTACGACTTGTATATCAATTGGACCATGGCCGACTCGTACTACACGCACGGTTTCCTTGTGCCCCTTATCAGCCTCTATTTCGCATGGCAGAAGCGCGAGCAGTTGCTTGCGACTCCCGTATCACCGTCGGCCGTCGGCCTGCTATGGATTGGCCTCGCATCGGTCCTCTTCGTGATTGGACAGTTTCTTGGATTTCGCGTCTTCTCGCAGTTGTCCATCGTACCCATGCTGACCGGGCTTATTATCGCAACAGCCGGAACGCGATGGGCCCGAATCCTCTGGTTTCCCCAGGCCTTTCTTCTTTTCATGGTCCCCATCCCCCCGTCGATGACACAAAACATCGCCCTGCAACTGAAACTGTTCGCGGCGCATTGTGCCGTGCTTCTTGCGAACCTACTGACCTTGCCCATGGTCCGCGAAGGGTCCTACGTCTACTTTGGCACGGACCGCCTTCTGGTGGGCGACATCTGCGGGGGATTGCGGTCCCTGATTTCGTTGCTCGCGTTAGGCGCCATAGCCGCCTACCTCAATCCGGGCCGCGTGTGGGCCCGCGTACTCATCCTCCTCCTGTCCGGCCCCATCGCAATTGCGGCCAACCTCGTTCGAATCTTTTTCTTGTGCGTCGTGGGTTACTTTTATGGAAGCGAGGTCGCGGCCGGCAAGGTCCACGATTACTCGGGCGTGCTCATCTTCGCGGTCGCCATTGGCCTGTTCTGCATGATTGACATACCGTTGCGATGGTGGGCCGGCGCACCAAAGGCGACTGCGGGCGCTCCTCCGGCCTCCCCACACCGGCCGTCCTCCCCGCGTGCGCGAATGCGCATCCTGGCCGGCGTCCTGGCTTTGCTTGTATTTACAACTCTACTGCATGTCCGCATTGCGCGAGCCCAGGCATCCGCGCACATGAACGCGCCCGCACCGGCCACCCTCAATATCCCCTCCGTCATCGCCGACTACCGGCAGATTGGCTCCGACTACGAAATTGATCCGCGCACGCAGGAAATTCTCGAAACCAGCACTATCTTGATCCGCAACTACATGTCCGAGTCGGGCCGCAGCGTGCAACTGAGCATTGTCCACGCCGGCGCAACGCGCCGAAGCCTTCACTTTCCCGAGGTTTGTCTGGTCGGTGAAGGCTGGGAGATTGTCAAACAGGAAACAGGATCCGTGGGCATTCTGTTTACCGCCCGACGGATTCTTCTGGTCAAGGGGAATCGGTATGAAGCCGTTCTCTACTGGTTCAAGACAGGTGACTACATCACGGGAAGTTTTTTCGCCAATGCCTATCAATGGACGAAAAACCAGGTGACGCTCGGCGAACCGACCTCCTCGATGATCAAACTCACGACCCCCGTCGGTGCAAACGGCGAACGCGCCGCCTTCGCGGCCTTGGACGATTTCGCGGCCAAATTTGCGCCCATCATGCGGGAGCGGATTCCGTAAAAGGGAAATGTCATGGCATACGGAACTCTCAAAAAGCAATCGGGCTGGTCGTTATGGGTCCTTGTCGTATGCAGCCTGCTTGCCTTCACCACGGCATGCAACTCGCGGCGTAGTGAACAATTGGCGGAACAGGGCGCCACGTATCTCAATCTTGGCCGCGTGGAAGAGGCGAAGTCTGCCTTCGAGGGTTCACTGGCGGCCAATCCGCAAAACGTCAACGCCAAATTGGGACTTGCCCGCTGCTACTGGGCCGTAAACGATGCGCAGCAGGCCATCGCCACGTACAAAGATGCAATCGCGTTGGCTCCGGACCATAGCTCGGTCTACATTGAGGCCGCCCGCGTATGCCTCGCCGCAGACAGACGAGACGAGGCAATGGAAATCGCCGCCGCCCTTGAAGCGGTCATGGCCGAGGAAGGGGGAATTCTCCGGGCTTATGTCCTTCGCAAAATCGGTCGCCCACGCGATGCCGTCGAGGTGATGGAAAAACTGCGGAAGTCCTATGCCAACTCTCAGGCCGTCCGGCTCAACCTTGCCACCGCGTATTTCGAGGCGGGCGACGCGGCACGGGCCGAGCAGGAGCTGAAGCAGTCCTTGGCCGAACTGAACGAGGATTCCCTGCCCATGCGCATGAAGCTGGTCGAGGTGTACCAAGCGCAAGGGAAGTTGGACGAATTGGAGACTGAACTTCGTACATTGGCAAAGGAGCGGCCGACGGACCTCACGCTGCAACTCGCCCTTGCAAGAAGCCTCCTGGCAACCAAAAAATTCGAAGAGGCCGAAACCATCGCACGGCCTATCCTGGAGCAAATTCCCGAGTCGCCCTGGGCCAATTTCGTCGTCGGCAGTTGTCTTCTCGAGAAGGGCCAACTTGCTGAAGCGGCGGGCTGCCTCCAACTAGCGGCTGCCGCATTGCCCGACGACCCCGCCGTGTCCGCCGTCTTTGCGCGCGCCAAGGAACACGTCGGCCGTTCGACGTCAGACTCCGCGCCGAGCGAAAATACCGACGTTGCCACCGCGCCCGGTGTCGAGTCGTGGCGCGAAATGTGGAAAAGCGCGTCCCTGCGCAAACTATTAGTCAACCGCAACGCATTTGAAGACGACCCCGATCCCGAGTTGGCAGAAACCCTCGCGCTTGCAGCGGTCTTCACGCAGAACGTCGCTCTTTCCAAGGACTTGGCGGACAAGCTGCCCCCCGACTCGCACATAGCTCGCTACATTGCGGCGTTGAGGGCGCGAGACCCGAAATCGGTGATCGAAATCCTAAAGGAATGGAATGAAACGTCGGAATCCCGAAAGATACTCCGGGCCAATGCCGAAGGGTTTGCTCTTGGGCTGATTGGCGCTCGCGCGCAGGCGTTTCGCGTACTCTCCGACTGCATCGATCAAGCGCCTGACAATGGAGTTGCGTTCTTCAACATTGCCATGATGTACCGGAGCGCCGGCATGCCCAAGTTCGCGATCGGCGCCCTGCAACAGCTTGCCTCGAGGCACACTGAAAACCTCGAAGCCCGACTCATGCTGTACGAAATCATGCGCGAGTCCGCCATGGAAGACGAGGCCCGTAAACAGGCCGAAGCCACCTTTGCGCTGTTTCCCGAGGAACCATCCGCGCAATTAAACCTGGCACGGGCATATCGCGATACCGGGGATGTCGATCTGGCCCAGGAAGTCCTCAAGCGAGGTAGCCGTGACGGCGCGGGACCCGCCGAGTTGACCTTGGCCTATTCCGATCTGCTGTTGTATGCCGGGAAGTTGGACGAAGCGGACCTAGTCCTTGCCCAAGTACGGGACAACAGCCGCTACCAAAATGAGGTCGCTATCATCTCCGGCTTTATCGCCGCCGCCCGGGCAGACTGGAATCGCGTCCGGGAGATCGGCAAGGCAGCGGCTGGCCCCGCCTATCCCCTCGCATTGCGGCTGCTCTACACTGCAGCTTTGCTCGAAGCCGGACGATTAGACGAAGCGGCAGAACCGTTGCGGGGTGCAGGCGGAGAACCTTTGGCCGGACCGTCGACCAATGTCCTGTTGCGAACGCTTGGGGTTGAGACACAGGGTTTCACACCCGCGGTCCAGACCCTTTCGGACGCGCTTAAAACGGATACAAAACTGGCCTCAACGTTCGCGCACGCCATGGCCTGTCGCGAAGCCCGCTTCAATCCCAAGGCATTCGAACTGTTCCGATCACTCGACCAGGAGTTGCCCGGCCGGTCATTGCTGGTCGAACTCACCCTCGAGTCCCTCGCACGCAGCCGCTTCCTGCAGGACCGATTGGAGACCGCGCGTGGCTACACGACCAAGTACCCCGCCATGGCGGCGGCGTGGCTTGGCCTCGCCGAAATCCAGCGAAGCAATGGAGAAGTCGAAGGTGAATACCAGTCGCTGCAAAAGGCGTGGGAGGTCGAGCCGTCCAGCGACGAAGCGCTGCGGTTCCTCGCGCGTCACTATGAACGAAAAGGCGATTTTACTTCCATGCTGGAAACGTATAGAAATATCGCCATGCTGCTTCCGGACGATCCGTTTGTCTGCAACAACCTCGCGTACTGCATACTTCAGACCGGCGGGGATCCCGGTGAGGCCCTCACATTGGCAAAGAAAGCCGCCGAACGGCTCAGTCAGCATCCGTACGCCATTCATACCTTGGGCCTCGCGCAGGTGCGGCATGGCGAAACCGAAGAAGGGGGCAAGAATCTCGCACTCGCCCTTGAAATGAACCCCGGCGACCCGACACTCCTGTTGGATTACGGAAAACTCCTGCTGAATGAAAAGCGTACGGATGAGGGCCGCAACTACATTCAGTTGGCCGTCTTGTACGCCGACCAACTGGGGCTCGAGTTTCCACGACGCGCCGAAGCCGTTCAAGTGTTGAACGAAATCTCGCAATGAGCTCCCCGATCACCCCTAGCATGGCGAACCCGATAGCCGAGCCGGAACTCGACCGCGACTCCTTGGACGTGCGCTCCGAAGGACCGGAGAACGCCACCGCACCAAGGCAATCGCTCAAGTCGTTGACCGTCCGCGGTTCGACATGGACGCTTGTCGAATACGGCATCAGCCAAGTGTTGCGCCTTGCCAGCAATTTGATACTGGCCCGCATCCTGTTTCCCGAGGCCTTCGGCAAGATGCTCATTGTCAACGTCTTCATGCAGGCCCTCGATATGTTTTCCGATATTGGAATCGGGCCCAGCATCATTCAAAACAAGCGTGGCGAAGACGAGCGTTTTCTCAACACGGCATGGACGATCCAGGCGATCCGCGGCGCATGCCTGTCCGTGTGCGCCCTGGCGATCGCATGGCCGGTCGCGTTCGCATACCGCGATCCGCAACTTGCCTACCTGTTGGCGGTCGCGGGGCTGAGCGGGACCATCTCGGGGCTGAGTTCCACCAATCTCCACTTGCTCAATCGCAGGCTGGCGCTCCAACGATTGACGATCCTCAACCTCGGCACCCAGGTGTTGTCCATCATCGTGACGGTTTCCTGGGCGTGGCTCGTGCCGAGCGTTTGGGCCCTCGTGGCCGGAGGTGTCGCCGCCAACCTGATCCGAATGCTTGCAAGCCACCTCTTTTGTCCCGGGCCTCGCAGCCGCTTTGCATGGGACCCCGAAGCCTCACGCGAGGTCTTCCATTTCGGCAAGTGGATCTTTGTCAGCACGCTCCTCGGATTCCTCGCTTCTCGCGGCGATCAATTGATCCTTGGCGCGTATCTGGACTCGAAAGCGGAGTTCGGAATTTACGGAATTGCGGCTTTCCTCGCGCAAGCCATCGTCCAGGGCCTTCACTCCATCTCTGGGCGGGTACTGTTTCCCGTATACGCGCACCTGGCCGAGGAAGGCCCCGAACGGCTTCGTCGTCAGACCTTGCGCGTCCGCGCGGTCCTGATGGCGCTGAGCGTGCCGCCGGTGTGCGCCCTCGTGGTTTGGGGACCTCTACTGGTCGACCTGCTATACGACGACCGGTATCTCGAGGCCGGTTGGATGCTTCGAATCCTCTCCGTCGGCGCAATCGCCTCAGTCATTGGCAGCACAATAGGTCCGGTGCTGCTCGCGGTCGGCGATTCGTACCGGTTCATGATTATCCAGGCGTCCCGCACCGCCTTCTTGTGCGGCTCGATGGCCCTGGGCGGATACCTCTACGGATTGCCCGGCGTGATCGTCGGCGTTGCGGTCCCCGAGTTTCTCTTGTATCCCATCCTAGTCCTGTGCGTGCGGAAGTATGGCGTGTGGCTGCCGGCGCTGGACTTAACGGGCCTTGCAGCCGCGGCGGCCTTGATCGCATTGGGCTTCTCGCTATGAACGCAAACGCGCCGACTCCCCCGCTTTCCGTCTTGACACCGGTCTACAACAATGGACCGTTCATGCGACGCGCCATCGACAGCATCCTCGATCAGACGTTTGCGGACTTTGAGTACATCCTCGTGAACGACGGCTCCACCGATGATTCGCAGGCCATTCTGGAGGAATACGCGGAAAAGGACTCCCGGATTCGCGTCGTTTGCCAAGAGAACAGGGGCTACATCCGGGCGTTGAACGCCGGAATGGATATGGCCCACGGTGAGTTCATCGCTCGCATGGATGCCGACGACATTGCGATGCCGGACCGATTTGAAAAACAATGGGCGTACTTGCGGGACCATCCCGAATGCGTTGCCGTCGGCGGGCGCGTACTGTTGATCGACGAGGAAGGCCTTCCCTTGCGCGAGATGTGCCAGGAACTGACCCATGACGCGATCGACGCCGCCCACCTTGCCGGAAAAGGCGGCACAATTGTCCACCCCGCCATGATGGCGCGCCGGAACGCCGTAATCGCCGCCGGGGGGTATCGCGAGGATTTCCCGTGGGCAGAGGACCTGGATTTGTTTCTGCGACTCGCCGAGGTCGGTCGGGTCGCAAATCTACCGGACTTGGTGCTGCACTACCGGCAGCACCTGTCCAGCATCGGCTACTCGAAGGCTGCACTGCAGCGCCAATCGACGATTGATTGCATACGGGACGCACACCTCCGGCGCGGCCTGACCGTCCCGTCCGATCTACAATCAACCGATTCTACGGCGCCAACCGTCGCGGAATCCTATCGCAAGTGGGCGTGGTGGGCCTTAAGTTCCGGTTATGTCCACAGCGCCCGCAAACACGCGTTGCGCGCTCTGCGTACCGAACCAATGTCAATCCAGTCCTGGCGCGTAGTGTTCTGCGCGCTGCGCGGATACTGATACCAATCATGCGCATCACGTTCATTTTGCCTCCACCCGGTCTTTCCGGAGGTATCCGGGTGATTGCAATCTACGCGGAACGTCTCAAGAAGCGCGGACACACGGTGCTACTGATTCACCCTCCCAACCGCCCAATGCCATTCAAGTACCGCATCAAAAGTTGGGTTTCCGGCCGAGGGTGGCCGCGCATACCCCTCGTGTATCCTTCTCATCTCGACGGCCTGGTTGTTCCCCGCAAAGTCCTCGAAACGTGGCGGCCCATCGTCGCCGACGATCTTCCCGACGCGGATGTCGTTATAGCGACGTGGTGGGAGACCGCCGAATGGGTCGCCAAGCTGCCATCGACAAAAGGGGCGAAAGTATATTTCATCCAGCACTACGAAATTCACGAGGGCCAGCCGGTTGATCGCGTCAAGGATACCTGGCGCCTGCCCATGCAAAAGATCGTGGTGGCACGGTGGCTCTCCGACGTCGCGGAACAGTCGTTCGGCGACGCCACTGCACTTGTTGTCCCAAACAGCGTCGACTTGCGGCAATTCGATGCTCCGCCGCGTGGGAAGCAGGAAGCGCCCACGGTAGGTTTTATGTACTCCACCGAGACATGGAAGGGCAGCGACATCGCCGCGGCGGCAATCGAGAAAGCGCGCGAGCGCGTTCCGACCCTGAAGGCCGTTGCATTCGGCATGATGGAAATCTGTCCTTCGTTGCCGCTGCCGGCGAACACGGAGTATTTTCAGCTCCCGCAACAGGACCGTTTGCGCGAGATTTACTCGCAGTGCGACGCCTGGCTCGTCCCGAGCCGATCGGAAGGCTTCGGGCTTCCCATCCTCGAGGCCATGGCATGCAGGACGCCCGTCATCGCATCGCCCACCGGCGCCGCGCCGGAACTGACGGCACGCGGCGGCGGGCGCCTGTTCAAGCAGGGCGATCCCGCCGACGCGGCGCGCGCCATCGAACAGCTAGTCAGTCTGGACGACCAATCCTGGAGGGCCATGTCAGACAGCGCCTACCAGACCGCTCACGGCTATACCTGGGAAGACGCCGTCGAACTCTTCGAGAATGCCCTGCACTCGGCCGTCGAGCGAGCGCGGCGTACGACGGGTTCAGTCCATCCCGTCGAGTCGAATCGGGAGGACGTCCGTTGCTAGGTTCAATTCCCGAAGCGTCCATCCTCGTTCCCATTGCCTTGTTCACGTGGCCGCTCGTGCTCGGCGCCTTGTTCATGGCGATGCCGTCCCGCCGGGCGGTGATTAGCGGCTTTATCGGGGCATGGCTGTTTCTTCCCGTCGCGGAGTACCAGTTCGCGGGGTTCCCCGAGTACAACAAGATGACGGCCACATCGGCAAGCGTGTTCATCATGACGCTCTTGTTCGATCCGAACCGAGTCATGTCATTTCGCCCGAAATGGATTGACCTTCCCATGGTGGCGCTGATCCTATGTCCTATGGCGAGTTCCCTGTCGAATGAACTGGGCCCCTACGACGGCATGTCCGAGTGCAACGGCCAACTGATCCGATGGGGCCTGCCGTATTTCATCGGCCGCATTTATTTCAACGACGTGCGAAGCATGCGCGAACTCGCAATCGGAGTCTTTATCGGCGGATTGATCTACATGCCGTTCTGCTGGTTCGAGATGCGCATGAGCCCCCAACTGCATCGGATCGTCTACGGGTTCATGCAACACGGCTTCATGCAAACCATCCGGTACGGCGGATACCGCCCCATGGTATTCCTCCAACACGGGCTGATGGTCGGCATGTGGATGGCGACCGCCACCCTCTGCGGCCTCGCCCTATGGCGGACCGGCAGTCTTCGTCAGGTCCGCGGCATTTCGATTGCTCCGCTCATCGCCATGCTGTTCGTCACGACTTTCATGTGCCGGAGCACCGGCGCCATTCTGCTCATGTTTGTAGGGTTCGGTTTGCTCTTCGCGGTCAAGTACTTGCGGACATCGCTGGCGCTTCACGCCGTCGCGGGTATCGTCGTCGTCTACATTGCGTTCCGGGCGATTGGACTATGGTCCGGGGACAGGCTTGTGGACTTCACGGACCGCGTCTTTGGAAACGAACGCGCCTCGTCCGTTGAAACGCGCGTCTACAACGAAGAAATGCTCACCGCCAAGGCCCGCCAGCAAGTCCTGTTTGGATGGGGCGGCTGGGGCCGCTCCCGCATCTTCTCGGACAGCGGACAGGATATCAGCGTGACGGACAGCCAGTGGGTCATCACCTTCGGAACCAACGGCGCTGTCGGCTTGACTGCGCTTCTGACTGCCATGCTTCTGCCACCCCTCGCGCTGGGTTGGCGCATCCCGGTGCGGTACTGGCCCCATCCCCTCGTGTCCGCCACCGGTACGCTCGCCGTCGTCGTGGTCCTGTGGATGGCGGACAACACCATGAACGCGATGTTCAATCCCATCTACATTGTAATCACCGGCGGATTGGCCGCCATGCAACCCTTGACTCAGGCGGACTTCACGCCTATCGTTGTGCGACGAATCCGCCCGCAGCCCTTCGTGCCGAGGCGAAAACGGCATAAACCCGCGGCCGCGCGCATTCGCGGCTGACACGCCTTGACGCCCGGACCGACCGGCCACCACGCCTGCACACTCCGTCTTCCGGTCATGGCAGGTAACGCTTGATCAGTTCGCTGCGCTCGCGGAAGACCGCTTCATCGCTGAAATGCGACCCATTCGATCCCGCCGCGCGAATGAGGTCCGCGAGTTCATCACGCCTCGACGCCAATCGCGCCACCACTTCGCCGAGCTTCCTCCAGTCGTGGACTGGAACGAGCACCCCGCCCCCCTCCTTGACGAGGTCCCTGGCGTAATCGTTGTCGTAACCGACGATCGGCGTGCCCGACACGAGCGCCTCGATTAGACACCGGGGCGACTCCGGCGTAAGATGGGTGAACATCATGACGTGCGCATGGCGTAGGGCCTGCAACAATTCTGCGCGGTTCTCGACAAAACCCGGCGCCTGAAAACAGTCGCCCAACTTGAGTTCACTTCCCAAGCGCCGCAAGTCTTCCAACATCGGACCATCGCCCAGCCAAACCGCTTGCAGGTTGGCCCCCTCATCGCGCGCGTGCGCAACCGCTCGAACCCAATCCAGGGGCGCCTTGATCGAGGTCGCCCGTCCCGCATAGCAGATCCGCAGCGTCTCACTCGATTCCGCTTCTCGCGCCTTAGCGGCACATTCCCACGGCGGTATGCAATCCTCCGGTTTCGTGTGGACATCATGAATCAATTGATTGTTCGCGCAGTACGCCGAGTAGACCCGATAGCAGTCATATCCGTGCCACAGGCCAAGGGCGCAGCGCCTCATCACATAACGGTGAAGCACGTGCATGATAGGCGCCTCAATCTCTGCCTTTATTCGGCGCTTCACGCTTTGGCCCCGGGCGGCGCGCCGGATCAGTTCGTGCGTCACGTTGTCGGTGTGGATGGCGTAAGCGCGTCGTTGACGGATCGCCTCGAGCGCGGCAACAGCTGCCCAATCGCCGGCAAGTCCCCAGGTGGCAAATTGCAGGTAGCGGCACCGCCCAATGCTCTCGCGAAGCTTTGCGCGCGTCCGCCGATACGTCCGGAAGAAGTCCTTCCACGAAAACGCCCACGGCAGCGGCAGAAGTTCGACTCGTTCCCGGCTGGACAACTACTCCGTGTCAATCCAGACTATCGAACCGTCGGCCCTGATCAAGTGCTCGGGAAGAACGGGGCAAGCCACAACGAGCGAACTGAAATGGTCCGCCCAGCGTTCGATGCCGTTCTTCGCCTGTGCCTCGACGAGGAGTGCATCGCCTCTCCGGCGAAACGGCGCCGGTAAGACAAGAAACATGCTTTCGTCGCTGGCAAGTGTCATGATTACGCGCGGGCTTGCATCAACGATGGTGGAACAAATGATACGCGCCGGTCATGTCCAGCGCAAATGGGCGTGCACGCAGAGGAAATTAAATTGGCAAAATTAAGCAAAATCTAATAAAAAAGTAAAAAATTAAGGGACATCCATGATGGGTACAAGTCAAGAGGTCGAGAGGGCGTTCGACCGTTCTTGGGGGTGAGGGGCAATCTTGGGGAAAGTCTTGGGTTTGTAAGTCGCGTTGAGGCGGTGACTGAGGCGGGCGTGGGACCGGGCGCGCCGAGAATGGGTAGCAACGCGTGAAACTCGTCGGAGGCGCGGTCGGTCGAGCTCCCGCCGTCGTTTTGGCGTGGGGCGGCGGTCGCGCAAGGGCTTTTTCTTCTCGCACGCAGGGTGATTCGCACTTGTCCTCGATTCTCCGTTGGGCTGACGAGAAGGGTTCTCGCAACCAGACATCCATTTGCGGAAACGGCGCTTGGACCGGTCCGATGTTTGCGTTTGGGAGAACCGCCGCGCCCGAAACAGACTACGGGGGCATCGGTAAAAAGGTCCCTCGCCCAGTCCCTAACCAGCATTTCTCACCAGTCGCTCCCGATGACGGGAGCGACTGGTGAGAAATGCTGGCT
>BTUX01000053.1:0-20738 GCA_045863315.1 Candidatus Hydrogenedentota bacterium
TCGCCTTCGACCTTCGGAATGTCCACGGAGAAGTCGTTGAAGAGCGCCGGATACGGAGACTCGAACCGGGCTATCCGATCCTCGCCCAGATAGACGTCGATTCGCGGCGTGGGCGCTTCCGGCGGTCCCGCGAATCCGAGACGCAGACGGTCGCCCGTCGGCGCGCCCAACTCGATGGTCTGATGTTTGCCCTTCGGCGCCTCCATCATGGTGCGCCATTCACCGAACCGCTCAATCTGCTTTTTGGGAAGGGATGCAAGCGAGAGGGGTTGAGTGAATTCTGCTTGGGGTTGGCAAGATGCGATTATCGCGCAAGATGCGCTCAGCCAGCCCAGACGACGTATTCGCCACACGACGCACCACCTCGTGCTCACTACCTCATGCGATCACTCGTGCCGGCTAGAACACGGATTCACACCAAAAGGTTCCATTGGCCCACCGGATGACCAACGTTTTTTCTTGTGCGCACGGCATGAAAGTGCCCTTCGCCGCGGACCCGTGAAATTCGTGGAAAAAGACAACGGCTTCCGGCAAGATGGTGAGCGCTTGATGATTGGAGTTTGCGCACAAAGGATGACTGTATAAGGACGCCGATGTTTGGGTTCTCTTGGTGTGGCGAGCGGCGCTCTACAACTCCCGGCAATCATTTCTTGGCCAAAGGGGCCTTGGTGGAATCCGCGACGAGGAATCACGCGCGGGGCGGAAGGTAACGCATGATCGCGGGCTCCCCTCGAATCCTGGTGGTGCGGCTCAGCGCGATCGGGGACGTCGTGCGTGCGCTGCCGGCGCTTCAGGTATTGCGTGAACGCTATCCCCGGGCACAGATCGACTGGGTCGTCGAGGCCAAGTCCGCGGCGATTCCGGAGGGCCATCCCGCCCTCGATGAGTTGATCGTGTTCGACCGACGGCCCAAAACGTGGCAAAGCTCGCGGCAGTTCATCGCGTTGTGTCGAGATATTCGTAACAAGCGTTACGACATCGTCGTGGACTTTCACGGCATTATGAAAAGCGGGCTTCTCGCCGCTGCGTCCCGGGCGCCGGAGCGGTACGGATTCGCGCGGCCGCGAAGCCGCGAAGGGAGCAGCCTGTTCTACACCCACCGCGTGAAGTTGCCCGGCACACGGATAAACCGGAGCGAAGAGAATTATCTGCTGTGCAAGGCGATTGCTCCGGACTCGATCTGGCCCAGCCCCACCTTGTACGTACCCCTCGATGCGCAGGACACCGTCGATGCGTTCTTCGAGTCGGCGTTTGAAGGGGGCAAGCTCGTCGTTGCATTGCACGCGCCCGTCGACCGCCCGGAGAAGCAGTGGCCGCTCCGGCATTTCGCGACCCTTGCCGATTTGCTCATGGCGGACGGCCGGTTCGAGGTCATGCTGACGTGGGGACCCGGCCAGCTTTCGATCGCACACGCCGTGCTGGCCATGACGCGGCGGAACCCGATCATCGCGCCCGAAACGCCGGACCTGAAACACTACGCGTGGCTTGTGCATAAGGCGGCGGTTTACGTTGGAGGCGACACCGGTCCCATGCATATCGCCGCGGCCATGGGCACCCCCGTTGTCGCAATTTTCGGCGGGACCGATCCCGTGCAGCACGCGCCGTTCCAGTTGCCCCACGCGGTGCTGTATTCGGGCGCCCCCGGTCCTCACGCCTCCGTCTCCCACGCGACGGCCCAGGCGCGGCTTGAAGCCATTACGCCCGACGCTGCATATGAGGCCTGTGTGAAGCTGGTGGCGTCGAGTCACTCGCCGCACCCGGCGCGCAGTGCATGATCCGGACCGCCGCGTCCGCTTGTCTCGCTGCGATTCACCGCCCCCCAAGTGTTCTGTCCTAAGAACTTCTAACAAAAAAAAGCCAACTACAATAATCCCACTTTGTGGTGCAGGCATCCTTGCCTGGATTCTCGGCTTCCGGGAGGCAGCCAAGATGGCCGCACCACAATGATCGCTAGTTTTTTTGTTAGAAGCTGTAAGATCCGTTCCGATCGATTCGGCAGGACGCGCCTGCCGAGGATAGCCCACATTTCTCACCAGTCGCTCCCGATGAGGGCAGCGACTGGTGAGAAACGCTCAGGAGATAGCATAAAAGTCAATCGGGTGAGGATTTTTCGCACCAACAGCCCGTTTTCCCTGTCGCTGCATAAAAGTATCTGCCGCACGAAGTTGTATCCTTCATTGCCCACGGGTGTGAAAAATCCGGGATAGGCGCAATTCCCTACAAGACGGGACATTTTGGGACCCATGTGAAATTGCGCGACGTCGCCCTTCGAGTACCACACGTCGACCCACTCCGAAATTCGCATCCCCATTACGACGGGGTTCAATCCCACTTCCCCGTGTCAGGGGGAGCATTTTCCATACCGAATAATGCCGGCGCATGACCATAATTAATAACTGCTGTCGAGGAAAAGCGTTGCGGCAAGTTCCGGACGAAGGACGGCCAATGGGACAAACGTTCGGTGCGTCCGAATTCTGGATTCGGGATTCCGCTCCTGGACGTGGCGGCCTAATTCACACCTCGACACTACGAGGCCATCGCGAGAAAGTCGTCGATGAGCGCCCACGACCCGAAAAATCGATCGATTACGGGGGGAAGCTTCCGGCTCGTAAGCTCGGCGGCGTCCCACATGTCGTCGGCGATGTCGTAGTAGGCCGACGGCGTCGAGACGATGCCGCAGCTGTTGCAGATGAAGTCGGAAATCGACAGAATCGCGGCGACTTTTCTCTGCGCCTGCTGCCGGCACAGATTGAGATCATGGTGACCGGCTAGGGCAGCGACCAATTCCTCGGACAGCCCCCACTTTTGAGCGAGTCGTCCGCCCAGTTCGGCGTGGTCGACTCCGATGATTCGGCGCTCGGCCTCGAACATCGGGAGGCGGTCCGTGCGGCTCAACCGTTCGGCGTTCTGCATCTCATCCGGCAGATACGCGATGAGAATGATTTTGCCGACGTCGTGTAAAAGTCCGTACACGAAGGCCTCGTCGGGGTCGATGCCAAGACCGGACGCGGGGGTCTGCGCGAAGCTGCGCATGAGCAGCGCACAGGTGGCGGAATGCCGAAACAGTTCTTCCGAACCCCGCTGGAACGTGTCCACGGCGGTGGCGGTATAGACGAGATTTCGGATGACTTTGATGCCGAGCAGCGACACCGCATGGTCGACCGAGTTCACTTTGTGGGGGAGGCCATAGTAGGCGGAGTTAATCAGGCGCAGGGACTTGAGCGAGATCGAGGGATCGGTCTCTACGGCGCGTGCGACGTCGGCCAGGCTCGAGGTGGGATCGTTGATCGCCTGAGTAATGAACCCGACCGACGCAGGGAGACTGGGCAGGGTAACAATTTCGTCAAGCAGCGAATCAATCGTGTGGCGGCCGATCACGACAGGTCTGGCGGCTTGAGCCCTACTACCCCATACAGGCGCTCCTGCATACACAAGGCCTCCGCGACTGCGCGCGGAGGAATGAGATCAAGGGCGTCGGCAAGCGGACGGGTTTCCACCGCGGCGTCCGAATCCCTCGCGAGCACGATCATCGCCCCTCTGGGATTCGCGCGATGACCAAGCAACACAATCTTCCCCTTCCGGCCATCCCTCAAAGGAACGACCCCAACCACGGCAGGACCTTGTTGAGTCCAGTCCATAGCGGCGCAGAACGTCAGAAGATGTATTCGGGCTCGAGAATCGGGTCAAAGTTGACTTCGAGGTCGGACACGGGGAACGTGAACATTTCGTAAAAGCCTGTGGTCGTCCGCACGACGGCGCGCGTTGTGCCCAACACCGGCACGACTCCCACGAGATAGCCCAGCGGCTTGCCCTCTTTCAGCTTCCGATCAAAGGTGACTGGAATCTCGGCCCAACCCAAGAGGACGTTTGACAGGCCGCGACCCAACTTGGTCAGCCGTTTCTCGAACCCTGTCGGCGGAATGATCTGCTGATCGGGGTCGTAACTCTCGGCCAGCGCGTTGAGCGTGGGTGAGAACAGGACGGTCAAGGCAATAAGAATCGCTACAGCAGACACCCAAGGCTTTCGGATCACGCGCACGGGGAGCCCCTCCCATGTGTAAAGACCTGCCGCGATAAACGTTAAACCACAGGTGGAGTCTAGCACAGGGGGTAGGGTTTGTCAACGCATTACCCGGCGCAGTGCCGCCGAGAAGCCCCATCCCAAGCTTGGCCACATCGCACGGTAGCACAAAGACCTCTTCGAATTACGGCCTGAGTCCCGAAATCGCCAAATTGCTTTCATCCGGTCACGTCCCGGAGGTACGAGCGAGATCGGAAACACACCGGAAAGATTAACCAGTACCGCCAATTCGAAGGACCATGAGGACTCCGACCGAAACTGCGCCCGCTTTGACATTGCGGCGTATTCCACGATATCTTGTTGTACACACGCGGCGAGCTCGGCTGGGCTCGCCTTTACTGCTTGTGCCCTTCGTGAACGGGTAGCTCAGTCGGTAGAGCATCGGACTTTTAATCCGGTGGCCGCGGGTTCGAATCCCGCCCCGTTCACCATTTCTTTTTCGTGGCGCCACGTCAGCGTAAGATCGTGCCGGTTTCATGCGTGTAAAACAACTGTCGGTCATCGTGTCCCGTCTGCCGACACGTTCCATGTACCGCGCCCAACAGGAGTATTTGGCGCCTGGCCGGCTCCCTGCTCCGGCGTTTGCCTTGCCGTCGCGCCGCCGCTGCGCTATAGTCTGGGCCGTATCGGTTGGGGCCGGTACATCTCTACGGGTCGCGAGGAACGTGGGTTTGGGGCGGGGGGTGTTTCCAAGCACCTTGAGGTATTCGCACAGATCCAAGCAGGAGACGGTAGTGAGCGAGTTTCGCGAGAGGACCGTATTGGTGACAGGGGGCACGCGCGGCATTGGCCGGTCGATTGCCGCGGCGTTCGCGCGAGAAGGCGCCCGGGTGGCCATTTGCGGGCGGCACACCGAAACGGCCGAAAGCGCGGCACGAGAAATCGCCGCGGAGACCGGCGGGGAAGTGCGGGGATTCGGCTGTGATGTCGGCAACGGCGAGGCGGTGGACGCGATGGTGAAGGCGGTGAACGCGGCGTTCGGGCCCGTCTATGTGCTTGTGAACAACGCGGGGATCACGCGCGACGGGCTTCTCATGCGCATGAAATCGGACGATTGGTCCGCCGTCCTCGACACGAACCTGACAGGGGCCTTCCTTTTTTGCCGCGCCGTTGCGCGCGACATGATCAAGCAGCGGGCCGGCCGCATCATCAACGTTTCGTCCATTATCGGCATTCGCGGTCAAGGCGGCCAATCGAACTACGCGGCGGCCAAGGCGGGATTGATCGGATTCACGAAGGCGCTCGCGCAGGAACTGGCCCCCCGCAACATCACCGTCAACGTGATCGCCCCGGGCTACATCGACACCGACATGACCGCGGGCTTTTCCGACGACGTTCGCAAGGAACTGCTCGAGCGTATCCCGCTCAAACGGGTCGGCA
Source organism: Candidatus Hydrogenedentota bacterium (assembly GCA_045863315.1). GTDB lineage: Bacteria > Hydrogenedentota > Hydrogenedentia > Hydrogenedentales > SLHB01 > JABWCD01. The sequence goes on from BTUX01000053.1 coordinate 5,462, forward strand.
CCGGGGACGACATCGCGGCGGCGGCGAAGTTTCTCGCGAGCGAAGGCGCGTCGTACATCACCGGATCCGTACTGCAGGTGGACGGCGGATTGGCGATGTAGCGCGGTCGGCGCGGAACGGATCAGTCCCGCGCCGTCGGCAGAGCGCTACATTCGATCCTGAAACACGTCCGACAGCGCCCTTAGAGCGCGTTCGTGCAGTCGCCCGTTCGAGGCAAGAATTCCGACGTTGTTGGCGAGCGTCCGGCCATGTGTAAAGTCAAGCGGATTGCCCAACAGATCGGTCACCTTTCCGCCGGCCTCCTCGATGACCAGCGAACCCGCTGCGTGGTCCCAAATCTTTTCGCGGTAGTCCGGCTGCGCTTTTGTCAGCAGGCGAAACAAGAGGTCGCCTTCCCCCGCCGCCATTACCGCGTACTTGGCCTGGCTGTCCATGAGCACGGGCGCCGCCTTCACCTCCAACTTTTCCAGCAGTTGGGCGACTCGGCCAGTATTGGTGTGACCCGCGTCCACGGACCGCAGCACCCTTGCGGCCGAGGCGTCCGAGACCTCGGACACCGTCAGTCGCGCCGGCCCGTTTCCTCCCGAGAGCGGCATGGTCCACGCCCCGTTTCCGCGCATGGCGACGATCAGCGACCCCGCCCCTTCGTGGTCGGGCCGCCTGCCCTCGCTTAGATTGGGGCATCCGAGCACGCCGATTTGCACGGCGCCGTCCTCGATCAGCGCGAGCGCAACAGCGTACTGGTCGCCGCGCAGAAAGCCTTTCGTGCCGTCAATCGGGTCAAGTGTCCAGAAGCGCCGCGCCGGCTCCGCTCCGCCGCGATCGATCCAGGCGCACACGGTTTCCGGCGTGGCGTAGGCCATGTGCCGTCCGACAAAACTAGCGACTTTCACGCGGGTGTCTGCGGCGCCCGGCTCGCGTAAGTGGGACGAATCCTCCTCCGCCACGAGCGGATCGTCCGGGAACGCGCGGTCCAGCAGGCACCCGACGAGCGCCTGGGCCGCGAAGTCCGCGACCGTCACCGGGGACTTGTCATTCTTCGTGATCGAGTGCGGGACCAATTCGTGCTCGACGTCCCGCGCCGTCTGCGCGGCAATCCGCACCGCCTCGACCGCAAAGTGCACATCGGGATGGGACCAATCCAGACTCATTCCACTCTCCATGATTTCGGTTCGACAGCACCTTCGGCCCAAACGCAGAAGTATACCTGAAGTTGCCGGCCGCTTTCCGGCGCGCCGTTCGAGTGTTCGCCCTCGTCGGCGGCCCTTCGCTATAATTTGGGTTTAGCCCGCATTTCTCACCAGTCGCCCCCGTTGACGGGGGGCGACTGGTGAGTAATGCTCTGGAGAAAGCATCTGAGTGATTTGGGTGAGGATTTTTCACACCCGACATCTGTTCTGCCGTGCCGCGCGGCGACGATGCATAACGGTGCGCCCTGTGCCATGTTGTATCCTCCAACGCGCGTGGGTGTGAAAAATCCGAATTAACCGCTGCCGAGTCGACATGAACGCCATTGCTTCACATGTACAAGGGGAGGTCCCCGCGCCGCGACGCAGAGTGCGCTTTCTGCCTTTGGTGCTCACGCGTTACGTGCTATGGGAGATCGCAGGCCCCGCCGCGTTGGCCGTCGTCGTGATCGGGTTTCTTGGCATTGCGCAGGAGCTTCAGGAACGCAGCGCCGTGTTGCCGCTGACTTATGTCACGTGGTGGGACATTGCGCGCCTCGTGGTCTTTTTTTCGCCGGCCCTGATTGTATTCATCGTTCCCATTACCTACATGATGGGAATCCTGTTGGCCTTCGGACGATTGGCCCAGCACAACGAAATCACCGCCATGAAGGCGTCCGGGATTCCGCTCAAACGCCTTGTGTTTCCTGTCGCTGTGGTCGGCGCGCTCCTTAGCGTCGGTTGTTTTTACCTTCAGGACCGCGTGCAGCCGCAGGCGTACAAGAAGGCGACTGACCTGTTGTACAGCGAACTACCGCAGCGCATCACGCTGAACATCCTGCCGGCCGGCGTGATGAATCAGATCGGGGGCGTCCGGGTCTATTTTCAGTCGCGGGACAAAGAATCGAAGACCCTGCTGGACATCGTCGTCGTGGTGCCGGAGGGCGGTCGGGATGTCATGTATTATGCGGACGGCGCGCAGTTCACCGAGTCCTCGGAAGGCGCGCGGCTGGTATTGAGGAACGGATATCGCGTCGAACCGTCGAAAGACGGCGACATCCGCGCTTTCGACTTTGCCGAGGCAGAGGTCCCGTTGCGGGCCGCCATCCGGCGCGCGCCTCCGGGCCTGCGCAATGCGATGACCTTGCGGGAATTGCTGGTTGCCGAGAAAGTAGCGGCGGAGCGTTTCAAGCGATATCCATCACGCAGTTCGGATGAAAACCTCCGCAAGGTGCGTTGGGACATCGGAGAACGCTTCTCTTTGCCGTTCGCGTGTCTGGCGGTGAGTTTTGCCGCTGCGCCCCTTGCCGTGCGCGCGCCGCGCGCGGGCCGTTCGTACAGCTTTGCGATCGGTTTCCTGCTGGTTGCAATCTTCTACTTGCTGCGCCTCGTGCTCGAGCCGTCGTCCGTCCGGTCACTGGCGACGACCGTCGGTCTCTCCATGGTTCCCGACGTGGTCCTTTGCGCAATCGGGTTGTGGGCCACGTGGCGCGTGGATCGGGTGTGAGGAACGGAGCGAGGCGAGTTACGGAATGGCGGAGTTCGAAATGACTCCGCTCCGCCGGGAATGCTATTGTCAGTGGGAACGCATGGGGAAAGGGCTGGAACGCTACTTCAAGGGGGCGAGGTCATGCGGAAAAAGCTTGTTTTGACGTTGATTGTGACGGCCCTGGCGGGAGGGTCCGCCTACGCTACGCGCGGTGCAGGACGACCATTCATCGTCGCTAAAGCAGGGCAGGCCGCCTGCCGCATCGTCGTGGGGGAAAACGCCCCCGCCGCCACGCAGTACGCGGCTGAGGAACTCCGCCGGTTTCTGGGCCAAATAACCGGAGCGGAGTTCGAGGTGGTAACGGATGCCGCGCCGATCCGCAAGGGCGAGATCATTTTGGGCGAAAACCGTCATTTCGAAGCGGCGACCCGGGGCCGCGGGGGCCGGATCGATACCAAATCTTTTGGAAGCGATGGTTATCTGATTCGCGTGGCGGGCGACCACCTCATCATCGTGGGGGACGAGCCGCGCGGCACGCTTTACGGCGTGTACGGCTTGCTCGAGGACCACCTCGGGTGCCGATGGTTTACGCCGGCCGTCAGCCGCATTCCGAAGACAAGCGAACTGGCGATCGGTCCATTCGAGCAACGAGTTACCCCGCGACTCGAATACCGTGAGCCGTTCGTCATGGATTGCTTTGACGGCGACTGGGCGGCGCGGAACCGGATGAACAGCAGCGCGGCGCGCCTCGAGGAGCGCCACGGCGGCAAGGTGACGTATTTTGGGTTTGTGCACACGTTCGAGGGGCTGCTGCCTCCTGACCAACACTTTGATCAGCATCCCGAGTACTACTCGCTCGTGAACGGCAAGCGGCTCAAGGAGCGCTCGCAGTTGTGCTGCACGAACGAAGACGTAATTCGCCTGGTGACGGAAGAAGTGCGCAAACGCATGCGCGAGCATCCCGACGCGACGGTATTCTCGGTGTCGCAGAATGACTGGTACAACTACTGCCAGTGCGACACGTGCACGAAGCTGGCCGAAGCCGAAGGCAGTCAGATGGCGCCCGTCATGTTCCTGGTCAACCGGGTCGCGAAGGCGGTGGCGGAGGAGTTTCCGGACAAGCTGATCGACACGCTGGCATACCAGTACACACGCAAACCGCCGAAGACCATGCGGCCGGAGCCGAACGTCATCATCCGGCTGTGCAGCATCGAATGCTGCTTCGCGCATTCGTTCGAGGCCTGCGACAGCCCGGAGAACCGGGAGTTCGTCGAGGACGTGAAGGGGTGGTCGACGATCTGCAACCGGTTGTGGGTGTGGAACTACAACACCTCGTTCAGCAACTATTTCACGCCATTTCCCAACCTGCGGGTGCGGAACGACAACATCAAGTTTTTCGCCGATCACAACGTGACCGGCATCTTCGAGCAGGATGTGTACACGACGTTGAACGGCGAACTGTCGCCGTTAAGCGGATACCTGAACGCGAAGCTGCTGTGGGACCCCGACTACGACGAAGACACGGCGATCAACGAGTTTCTCGAGGCGGTGTACGGAAAGGCGGCGCCGTTTATCCGCAAATACATCGACTTGCTGCACAACCGCGTGGAGGACTTCAATCTTCACATGGACATCTGGATTGGTCCCGAGCACCCGCTGTTGAACCGCGAAGTGCTCGTCCGCGCGGACGAACTGTGGGACGCGGCCGAGGCCGCCGTGTCGGCTGAACCGGAGGTGCTGGAACGCGTGCGGGTCGCGCGGTTGAGCGTGGACTTCGCCGTGTTGAAGCGGACGCAGTCCGAAGGTTTGGCGATGTACGACATCGATCAGGTAAACGGCTCGCTGACCTTGCGGCCGGAGTTCCGGGCGCGCGCGCAACGCTTCTTCGAGGTGGCCGAACGGAACGGGGTGACCCAATTGAGAGAAGGCAACGGGGCGGTCGATCTGTTCAGGAAAGAGCTCGATTCGTACCGAGACGTGTCGGCAGGCAGTACAAAGAAATCGGCGAGTGTAAGGGGGTTAAAACCGGGCCTGCGATTCAAGGAGTACGAGGGCGTGTGGGAGGCGCTCCCGGACTTCGGCGCACTTAAGCCCATCCGAAGCGGAATTGCGCAAGGCGTGTCGCTGGCGGTCACCCCTCGCAGGGAAGCGCTGGGGTTGGAGTTCGAAGGTTACTTCCTGGCGCCGATCGACGGGGTGTACCTGTTTCACCTGCAATCCAACGATGGCAGCAAGATGTACCTGCACGGCGAGGAGTTCATTAACAACGACGGCCTGCACAAATTTGAGACCCGGTCGAGCATCGCTTCACTCCAGAAAGGGTACCATCCGATCCGTGTGACGTACTTCGAAAGCGGCGGCCAGGAAAGCCTGGACTTGTCCTATGAGGGACCGGGAACCATGAAGCAGCCTGTGCCGCTTGCCGCGTTGTGGCACCGGTAAGATGAATTCAAACGCCGAGGGCCGGTCTTGACGCGGCACCGCGAGCGGAAAAGACCAGCCGCATTGGCAAGTCGGTCTCACGAGTGCTGTACAGTCAAAACGGAACGCCCATGCGGCGGTTTGTTACCAAAACTCCCGAGGGTGCGGCAGGCCATGTTGCTACGTACTTCACTCGCCCCGATGCGCGGGTCGGGTTCGTGTGGGTAGCGTTCGCGTGAGTTCAGCGCGCCCCGCTCGAAAACCGATCTTCGCCGCATGGACCGCGCCCAGAATCCTGCTGGGAATCGTCGTCGCGGGTCTCGCGGCCCGGGTCGCACTCGCCTTTTACTCGGACAACATATTTCATCCCGACGAGATCGGGCAGCACCTCGAGCCGGCGCACCGCCTGGCTTTCGGATATGGGTTTGTCACCTGGGAGTGGCGGTTCGGGATGCGCTCGTGGGCCATACCGGGATTCATCGCGGGAATCCTGCTTGCCTTGGATGCAGCGGGACTCGGCCAAGCGAACGTCTACATTCCTGTCGTGAGGGTCGTGTTCTGTCTAATTTCCCTTTCGGTGATTGTTTCGAGCTATTCGATTGCGAAGTCTCTTGTGTCGGAACGGGCCGGACTGACCGCGGCGGCGTGCGCGGCGTTCTGGTACGAACTCATCTACTTCGCGCACAAGCCGATGACCGATATCGTCTCGGCATATACGTTTCTCGGCTGCATGGCGCTGACTCTAGCGCCCGGGTCCGGCAAGGGCAAGGCCATCGGCTGGGGCGTACTGGCCGCGCTCACGGTCGGAATCCGGTTCCTGATCGGTCCGGCCGTGGCGGTGTTGTTGGTCTTCGTCGTGCTGAGGTGGCCCCGGCGCGATGTAGTTCTCGCGCTCGCCGCGTCGGTCCTCGTCGTGGGCCTGTTTGGACTTCTCGATTACGCGACCTGGGGCATACCCTTTATCTCCATGTTCAACTTCTTCTTGTACAGCGGCTGGTATGGACTGTCGAAAGAATTCGGGGTGCAACCGGTCTATTTCTATCTTTTGGGAATTGCCGCCAAGTTTTTTGGTGTCGTTCTGTTGATAGCGTTGTTGAGCCTGCGCCGGCCGAAGACCGTCATGCCGGTCCTGCTGTGCGCGGGCGTGACCTTGCTCGAACACACGGCCGCCGCGCACAAGGAGTACCGTTTCATCATCTCGGTCATCCCGCTGTTGTTGATCTTGGCCGCGATCGTCATTGCCGATCACCAATTGTATCTGCCGCGCCTTCCCCTCGGCCCGCGGCAAGCCCTCGCGGCAGGCATCGGTTTGATCCTGCTTTCCAATATCGGACTGTTTGCGCCGTTCCCATTCAAAGGGCTGGCCCCGAACGTCGTCATGAGTTCCCGCGTGCCCAACTTCTCGGCGTACCGAGCGCTGTCGGCGGATTCGACAGTAAAGGGGGTGATTGATCTCTCAAGACCGGTGCAGTTTTCCGGCGGTTACTATTACCTGCACCACGATGTGCCGCTGATGTCGAGCTTTGACATGGGGTTTGCCGAGGAAGAATGGCGCAACCTGAGCCGGTACGCGAGCCACCTGGTATGTCTTGAATCGGCGCCGCCTATTCCCGGTTTTTATCCGGACAGGCAATTTCAATACATGCAAGTACGTAAGGCGACGCAATACCCCGAGACGATTGAAACGATTCCGCGATACACTCGGGACATTCCGTTTGAACCCGCGGAGTCCCGATATACGCCCAATGTGCGATGGAGACTGTGACACGACCGGGAGCGGATTACCGCATGGGAGTGATGAAGCGGACAACGCAATTGAGGAGCGCTCCGGCATGAAGCTGCGACGCCAACTCTATCGAACGGTGTGCTCGCTGCTGGTCTGCGTGGGAATGTCGCATGCGGACGTCGATGCGTTCGATGTGGTCGTCGTCGGCGGAACGCCGGGCGGCATTGCGGCGAGCGTCGCGGCGGCGCGGCTGGGCCGGAGCGTGGCGCTGATCGAGTATTACGATCACATCGGAGGAATGAGCGCGAGCGGGTTGGGCAAGTCGGACATCACCGTGGCGGACGCCATCGGCGGACTGTGGGACGAGTTCGTTGCGCGCATTCTTGCTCATTACACGGACAAGTACGGGGCGGACTCCGAACAGGTGAAAGCGTGCCGCGGCGGCTATTTCTATGAGCCCTCCGTTGCGGAGACCGTATTCAAACAAATGATTGCGGAACAGCGTACGATTACGGTCTTGACCGGGCATCGCCTCGATGAAGTCGTGCGGGCCCAACGCCGAGTGACCGCCGCGCGCGTTCGGGACCGAAATTCAGGCAAAGTTCTGGAACTGCGGGCGAACGTGTTTGTCGATGCGACGTACGAAGGCGATCTCAGCGCGTACGCGGGGGTTCCGTACCGGCTTGGCCGCGAGGGCCGCAGCGAGTTCAACGAAGCGCACGCGGGCGTGATCTACATGGACCACAAGACGCGCGCGCTGCTTCCCGGTACCAGCGGCGAAGGCGACGATCGTCTACCCGCGTACACGTATCGGCTGTGCCTGAGTTCCGACCCGAACAACCGCGTACGTCCCGAGATGCCGCGGGACTACGATCGCACCCGTTACCTGAATTACCTGCTGGATCTTAAGCTGGGCCGAATCGAATCGGCAGTGATGGCCCTGTCTATCGCGCCCATTCCCAACCAGAAGTATGACGTGAACATGAAGCCCTGGCCGCTCGGATTTCCCTTCGCCGAGGAGAATCAAGGGTACCCGGAGGGAAGCTGGGAGGAGCGCGAAGCGATCATGTCGCGCGTTCGAAATATCACGCTTGGGCTTCTGTACTTCCTTCAAAACGACCCCGAGGTGCCGTCGTCTGATCGTGAGCGTGCCCGCGAGTACGGCCTCGCCAAGGATGAGTTCACGGACAACAACCACTTCCCCTTTCAGTTCTACGTGCGCGAGGCGCGGCGCATTATCGGAGAGTACACGCTGACCGAGCGCGATCTGACGTACGCGCCGGAATCGTTTCGCGCGCCCGTCCACGCTGACGCCGTCAGCGCCGGTGAGTTTCCCATCGACGCCTTCCCGACTAGGAAATATGAGAAGGGGCATGAATCGGCATTGGAAGGCTACATCCTGATGCTCACGCAGTACACAAAACCGTATCAGATTCCGTACCGCGTGATGATTCCGCGGGGGGTGGACGGACTCATCGTTCCGGTCCCGGTTTCCGCGACGCACATTGCGTTTTCGTCGGTGAGACTCGAACCGACTTGGATGAGCCTCGGCCAGGCCGCGGGCGTGGCCGCGCACCTGGCCCTGACCCGGGATGTCGAACTTCGAGATGTGCCGATCGATGGGTTGCAGCGCGAGTTGGTGTCGCAGGGGCAGGTGCTGACCTATTTCGACGACGTGCCCAAGGAAGACTCTCGTTTCGAGGCGTTGCAGTATTTTGGTGCCAAGGGATTCTTCGAACACTACTCGGCCCGGCCCGGTGATCCGCTGGAGGCGCACGAGGCGCATCGATGGGCGGGAATCGCCCGTTCAATTGTCGACAAACAGTATGTGCCGAAACGCCGGGCGGGCGGCAACCCCATCTCGAGGGCGGACTTCGCGCGGCTGGCGCGAGACCTCGCGACGGCTGTGAACGTGGATGAGGATTGCGTTCGCATTGATGTGGGTGGACAGACCATTACACGCGGCGAAGCGTGCGTCATTCTATACGGGATACTGGGCGAGGCGGACGCTTCGGTCCGGTAGTAAATGTGCACTCATCCGCATTGCTCACCAGTCGCTCCCGTCGTCGAAGGCGACTGGTGAACTATGCTCTGGAGACAGCATGGAAGTGAATGGGGGTGAGTACCGTTCACACCTACAACCCGTTTGCCGTGTCGCTGCATAACGGTATGTGCCGTATGAATCTGTACCTTCCAACGTCGGTGGGAGTGAAAAATCCGGGCCAACCGATTGTCGGACTTGACATCGCACACATATATAAGCCGATATATATAGATGATTATCATCGGACGGTCCGTACGAGAGCGCCATTGATGCGATTGGATGTACGAGCAAAGTCTGACAAACCGCCAAAGAGTTTTGACACCCCCGACGCCTCCGCCTTACATTTCCCTAACAGGATCGCCTTACAATGCCCCCTTGCCGCGGCTGCCGAAAGAGGAGACGACTGTGAATATCCGGCGGATTTCCTATGCGCTCATCGCGCCGGCCCTATGGTCCTGCGCAATCGCGGAAGGACAGGCCGCGAAATCGCTGAAGGCGGAAAATGGAAAGCGCTGGTACAAGGGCCAGACGCATACCCACACCCTGTGGAGCGACGGAGACGGCGCGCCGGAACTGGCGGTGTCGTGGTACAAGGACCAGGGGTACGACTTCCTGTCGATCACGGACCACAACGTCGTGTTGCAGGGGGAACGATGGTTCATTGTCAACGACAAGGACCGATTGACACACGAGCGGCTTGCCCAATTGAAGGCCCAGTTCGGCGAGGATTGGGTCGAGACCATCGAAGCCGGCGGCGAATTGCTGATGCGCCTGAAGACGCTCGAGGAATTGAGAGCACGCTTCGAGGAACCCGGCAGGTTCCTGCTGATCGAAGGCGAGGAAATTACGGCCAAGGCCCACGTAAACGGCCTGAATATTCGCGAGCGAATCGAACCTTCGAAAGCGGACACCACGCGCGACGTCATTCGAGAGCACGTTTCCGCAGTCGAAGCGCAAAGCAGGCGGCTCGACATGCCGATGATCTCGCATGTCGACCACCCGAACTGGGGCGATCTGGGCGTGCCCGCGGAGGACCTCGTCGCCGTGGATAACGCCCGCTTTTTCGAAGTGTACAACGGCCACGGGGGCGTGAAGAACTGGGGTGACGAGAAACTGCACCGGGTGCCGACGGACCGCTGGTGGGACATCGTCCTGTCGGTGCGTCTCAGCGCGAATCCCGACAATGTCCTGTATGGGGTAGCCACGGACGACGCACACAACTATTTCGTGCGCGGCGCGGGCCATTCCATCCCCGGGCGCGGTTGGTGCATGGTGCTCGCCGACAAGTTGGAGCCAAACAAGATTATCGAGGCGTTCATGAATGGAGATTTCTATGCCAGCGCCGGCGTTTTGCTCGATTCAATTGAGTGGAACGAGAACGAATTTCGGGTAGACATCGACGCCGAATCGGGGGTGAGGTACCGGACCGTTTTTTATGGCACGCGCAAAGGGGCGAACGTCTCGAGCGACCCGGTCGTCGACGCGGAAGGGAAAGAGGTTGTGAACGTCACGCGAATTTACGGCGAGGAGTTGGGCCGCGTGCTTCACGAGACGGACCAAGACCCCGCCGTATACGCATTCAGGGGCGACGAACTCTACGTGAGGGCCAAAGTCGTCTCGTCCAAACTCAAACAGGACCCGTTCAAAGAGGGCGACCTCGAAATCGCATGGACCCAGCCGGTCGTGCGCGAGTAGTTCTCCCATACCGAAGCAGTCCATGACTCGAGAGGAGGCAGTCGGGTGATCCGTCGTATCGCATTCGCTGTAGTTGCCGTCGCCGTTGTCTTTCCCGCGCTCGCCCACGTGGGCGCGCATCCCTCCGTGCACGACACCGTGGCCGGCGTCATCCAGCGACTCAAAACCGAGAAATCGCACGAGGAACTGAAAGCGCTGACGACCAGCCGTGTCGAATCGGAATTGACCGATGACGAGAAGCACGTCCTTGCGACGGAACATTTGTCATTCGATGTGAACGTTCCGGTTACGGTGTACGTCGTGCGGGACGCCCGCCTGAAGGATGATCCGTTCTGGCTGGCGACGGAAGGTTATCAGAACACGCCGATCCGCGTGAAGGTCGAAGAAGTCGAGTTTGACGTCTGGCGGAAAGACTTCGAGGCCGGGCGCGTCGGCCTGGGCGTGAACAGCCTCAGCGGCGCGGGCGAACACTATTTTGTCGTGTTGAAACCGCAAGAAGCCGGCGCCCGAATCGAAATCACCTCGATCTATCCGGGTCGACACTCGGTTGCCACGTTTGGAAACGGCGAACGCGTCTATGACGACCGCGACGACAAACGCGCCGCCGAGGTGCCGGCGGAACTGGACGGGCAGGTGCTGTTGCGCGGCGACAACAGTCGCAGGCGGGACGGCCAACTCGTCGATGTCTTTCGGTTCACTCCCTATCCGGCCACGGAGCGTCCGGACCATATTGTGCTGACGTGGAGCGGGGATCCGAAAACGACGCAGGCCATTCAATGGCGCACCAGTTCCGAAATCGACCGGGGCTTCGTCCAATACCAGAAGAAATCGGATTTCAATCGCTTCAATCCAGGCAAGCCCCTGCGCGTTCGGGCGGAGACCAAAGCAATCACGAACCCCACGTTGGTAAACGACACGACAGTCCACCGGCACACGGTGGAGTTGACCGGCCTCGAACCCGGCGCCACCTATGTGTATTCCGTCGGCGACGGCAGCGACGAGGGGTGGACCGAACTCGCGGAGTTCACCACCGCGCCGGCCGATGTCGTTCCGTTCTCGTTCATTTACATGGGCGACGCGCAGAATGGACTGGATCGCTGGGGGTCGCTGATCCACAACGCGTTTCGGGAGCGGCCCGACGCGGCGTTCTACGTCATGGCGGGCGACCTTGTGAACCGAGGCGCGGAACGAGACGACTGGGACAGTTTTTTTCAGAACGCCGCGGGCATTTTCGATCGGCGCCAACTCGTGCCGTGCTTGGGGAACCACGAATACCAGAACAACGATCCCAGTCTGTACCTGGAACAGTTCGCCTTGCCCGCAAACGGGCCGGCTGCCATCGGCGCGGAGCGGGCGTATTCCATCGAGTACAGCAACGCGTTGTTCGTCGTGCTCGACTCGAACCAACCGCCGGAAACCCAGACGGCCTGGCTCGAGGAACAGCTTGCCAATTCGAAGGCCGTCTGGAAGTTCGCGGTGTATCACCATCCCGCGTATTCGTCGTCGCCCCGCCGCGACAACCCGGAAGTCCGAAAGCTGTGGGGATCGATTTTCGACAAGTATCACCTGGACATGGCCTTGCAAGGACACGACCACGCCTACCTGCGGACCTACCCCATGAACAATGAGCAGCGCGTCGGGTCAGCCGCGGAAGGCACCATCTATGTCCTGAGCGTGTCAGGGACCAAATTCTACGATCAGGCCGATCTCGATTACGTCGAGTTCGGCATGACAAATGTCGCAACCTACCAGGTGCTCGACATCCAGATCAGCGGTAACCGCCTGGTTTACCGCGCCTACGACATCGACGGCAACAAACGAGACGAATTCATCATCCAGAAGTGAGCCGGCCCGCACGTAATGACGGGACAGGGATCGGTACCCTCTCGGGGTCGAGTCCCATGCCGCGGCCGAAGGGACGCGGCGCATACGGGCGCGCAATCCGCGGAATTGACAGTACTGGGCTTGTATGATAACCTATTACGAACTTCTAACAAAAACCCCAAATACACCAAACCGACTTTGTGGTGCAGGCATCCTTGCCTGAATTCTTGGCCTCCGGGAAGCAGCCAAGATGGCCGCCCCACAATGATCGCCGGGTTTTTTGTAAGAAGCTGTAAATCGGCCAATGGCGCGAAGGGGCGCCGTATCCGCCGAAACCGCTTGAGCATGAATTCCGTATTGGCACCACGGCTTTCATAATTTACACCGCGACCCGGTGAAGACAGAGGGGAGGTTGAATTCGAGTGACCAAAGTGCGCGTCAAGAGCGACGAGCCGTTCGAGAAGGCGCTCCGACGCTTCAAGAAGAAGTGCAACAAAGAAGGCCTCATGCAGAGGCTGAAGGAAGTGAAGCACTACGAGAAGCCCAGCGAGAAGCGCCGCCGCAAACTGGCCAAGGCGATCGCCCGGGCCGCGGCCCTGAACATCGAAGAGTAAGCGGGCCGCCATATGTGGACCCAAAGCGCAGGGCTGCAGGAGCAGCCCTGCTTTATTTTCCCCCCCAACGCGGCCGCGCTGCGCTTGTAGTCCCAGGCGGAACACGGTCGGATTTGCTGCATTCCCGCCGAAGGAGAAACGGTCATGGGCATTGTCATTGGAATCGATGTCGGCACCAGCGGAACCAAGGGGGTCGCAATCGACGGTCGGGGCAGACTGCTGGCAACGGCCCTCTTCGAGTATCCTCTACTGACCCCCAGGCCCGGCTGGGCCGAGCAGGATCCCGCCGAATGGAAGACTGCGGCGCTCGATGCCCTGAAGCGGCTGGCGCATTCGCCGCGCGTCAAGGCCGGCCAGGTGAAGGCCATCGGCCTGACAGGGCAGATGCACGGTTCCGTGTTTCTCGACTCCGATAACCGGGTCCTTCGAAACGCGCTTCTCTGGTGCGACAACCGTACGGCCCCCCAGTGTGATGCGATTACGTCGAAAGTGGGAGAAAAACGCCTCATCGAGATGGTATGCAATCCCGCGCTGACCGGTTTCACCGCACCGAAAATACTCTGGCTGCGCGACAACGAACCCAAACTCTACGAACGAGTCCGGAAGGTCCTGCTTCCCAAGGACTACATCCGTTGGGTGTTGACCGGCGAATACGCGACGGACGTCGCCGACGCGTCGGGCACCCTCCTTTTCGACGTGAAAAACCGGGTCTGGCACAAAAGACTGATGTCGCTGCTTGGTATCGACTCATCGTTCATGCCTCCCGCATTCGAGGGTCCCGAGGTCACGGGGTATCTCAGGAAAGAGGTCGCGGCCCTCATCGGCCTGCCGGCGGGAATTCCGGTGATTGCGGGCGGCGGCGACCAGGCCGCGGGCGGAGTCGGCAACGGGATCGTGCGAAAAGGCGTCATCTCCTCCACCGTCGGGACCAGCGGCGTCGTATTCGCGTTCACGGACGCAGTCCGGCTCGACCCGAAGGGGCGGGTGCACACCTTTTGTCATTCCGTTCCGGGCAAGTGGCACGTCATGGGCGTGGTCCTGAGCGCGGGCGGGTCGCTGCGCTGGTTCCGGGATGCGCTGTGCCCCAGCGAAAAAGCGGTGGCGGCGGAAACCGGACGCGATCCGTACGAGTACATCACCTGCGCGGCGTCGCAGATCCCTCCCGGCGCGGAGGGTCTCACGTTTCTTCCGTACCTGAGCGGCGAACGCACGCCGCACAAGGACCCCTATGCGAAGGGAGCGTTCGTCGGGTTGTCTCTCAAACACACGCGCGCGCATATGGCCCGGGCCGTGCTGGAAGGGGTGGCATTTGCCATGCGCGACAGCCTCGAGATCATGCGCGAAATGGGAGTCGCGATTAGGCAAGTGCGGGCATCCGGCGGCGGCGCCAAGAGTGCGCTGTGGCGGCAGATTCAGGCGGACGTGAACAAGACTCCGCTCGTCACCACGAACATTGACGAGGGCCCGGCGTACGGCGCTGCCTTGCTCGCCATGCCGACAGCGGGCATGTACAAGTCCGTCGAACAGGCCTGCGACGCCATCATTCAGGTGAAAGAGGAATGCAAACCGCTGAAGAAAAACGGGCCGATTTACGAGGCGTGGTTCAAAGAGTACCAGGCCTTGTACACCGCCCTGGCGCCAGGGTTTAAGAGGCATGCGGCCATGCTCTGAAGACGCGTCTGGACGGCACCGCGGAGAATCCTGGCAGGTCATGTCCACAACGGAGCGATTCGCCGCGGATGCGACGCAGGCGGGACTGCGTCTCGATGTCTTTCTGGCGGGGTCCATCGAGGACGCATCGCGTTCATTCGTCAAGAAGCTGATTACGGATGGCGCAGTCCGACTGAACGGACAGATATGCCCCCGGCCGGGGCGAACGATGAACGAGGGCGATACGGTGGAAGTGGAGATGCCTGCGCCACCCTCGACCGAACTAAGGCCGGAACCGATACCGCTTGAAATTCTGTATGAGGACGCGGATGTTCTCGTCGTGAACAAGCCGTCGGGACTTGTGGTGCATCCCGCGCCGGGGCATCCCAGCGGGACTTTGATCAACGCGGTGCTGCATCACTGCCACGATTTCCAGCGGACGGGCGACGAGGCGCTGCGCCCGGGCATCGTGCACCGGCTGGACCAGTACACATCGGGAGTCATGGTCGTCGCGAAATCGCCGCGGGCATTCGCCAGCCTTTCAGAGCAGGCGCGCGAGCACAGGTTCGACCGGCGCTACCTGGCATTGGTCAGGGGTGAGTTCAAGGAAAACGCGGGGCGGATTACAGCCCCGGTCGGCCGCAGCAT
>BTUX01000054.1:0-20539 GCA_045863315.1 Candidatus Hydrogenedentota bacterium
CAAGCGCGTGTCTGAACTCTCGAGCGTCCTGGAACCGCAGGTCAGGGTCCAGGGCCATCGCTTTCTCGACGAAGGCGTCCGCTTCGGCGTGCAACTCGGGGAGGAGGCTGGTCAGTTTGACGCCCGGCTTTGGCAGTTGCCCCGACAGCAGTTCATAAAACATCACTCCCAGCGAGTATACGTCCGCGCGTTTGTCCACTTCGGCGGCGCTGGCGCGCTGTTCCGGCGCCATGTACTGTTGTTTGCCGAGGCTGACGCCAATCATCGTGAATGCGGACTGCGCATTGGTCAGTTTTGCGAGGCCGAAGTCCAACAGCTTGATCCCGCCGTTCTGGAGCACCATGACATTGTCTGGCGACAGATCGCGGTGGATGGTGTACTGATGGGCATGTTCGAGCGCGTGGCACAACAGGCTCAGTATGCGGACGACCGATCCAAGCCCGAGCTTGCCTTTCTTCTTCATCCACTTGTAAAGGCTGACCCCGTCCACGTACTCCATGGTGTAGTACAAGATCGAGCCGACTTGATTGGCGTCGAAGACTTTCACGATGCAGGGATGGTCAAGTTGGCGGACCGCGCTCACCTCGCGAACGAATCGTTTGACGGCATGGCTGCTCGAGAGGTACTGGGGCAGAAGCGTCTTTAGCGCCATCGGCTGCTGCATCTCGCGGTCCCACACGAGGTAGACCATCCCCATTCCGCCCCGGCCCAGCATCTTTTGCACTTCGTAGCGGCCGACAATGATGTCGCCCGGCTTGAACCCGGCGGTGAGTTTTCTCAGGGTCTCTTTGTCGATGACGGGGGGCGCCGCGCCCGGCGTGCGGGGCGTGCCGGAGGGACCAGACGAATCCGGGGTGAACGGTGTTCCGGGCTGTCCCGGTGTGTGCTGCGCGCTTGCGCCTTCCGGCTTCAGCTCATCTGCCACTGACCCCACCCCCATGTGCTCGAACACACGCGGAACCCATCCCGAGTCGGAACCCATTCCAACACTCGGACACCAGACGCCTTATCCTAGCACAAATCGCAGGCGACCGGTAGAACTCCGCACTTTGTCCGGCATGTCGCGTCATTGCCTGTCGCGCCCGCGTTATCGCAATGCGCCGCGTGCCATACCGGTCTATTCCACGCAACGCCCAGAGCGCGTCGTGCTTGTCGGGAAAGGAAGAAGGCCCAATGTCGTTATACTTCCTAGCCCGCATTTCTCGCCGGTCGCCCCCGTCCTGGAAAAAGCAGGTGAGTGATTTTGGTGAGGATTTTTCACACCCACCATCCGTTCTGCCGTGCCGCGCGGTGACGATGCATAACGGTATGCACGGTACGTTGTTGTATCCCTCAACGCGCGTGGGTGTGAAAAATCCGCGCTAGCAGGAGCCTGGGCCGGTTCGGTCAAGTCCGAAGCAAGTCCTTCGCAGTCGGCACGTCCGTGGTCAGGTGATTGAAAACGCGGAGCGTCGGTCCGACCATGAGCGGACGCAGGGCCTTGGCCTTGTTGCGCGAGCTCGGCGAAGGATCCGCGATAAGGATCACGTGTTTGCCCGGCGACTTCGCCAATTCCACCAACTCGGGGATGTCGAACAGGTTTACCGCGCGATATCCTTCCCGCAGGACAATCGGCCCCCTCTCCAAGTACGGGCACCAGTGCACCCGGCCGACCCATCGGCGGACTTCGAGGAGTTCTTTTCTTCGCCCGAATCGGTTGACAGCGGTAGGGTGCGATGTGATGTACTGACGGCCACACGGGCTGTCTTGGTGCCGCCTGCCGGATTTGGGCGTTGGGCGAGGGTGAAGCCGTATGCGATATGCCGGGATGCCGCTTTGTATGTTTTTCGGTTTGATGATGGGTGGCGTCGTCCTGGGCGAGGCCGGCGAACCGGCCTCCCTGCCGGGATACCTGGTGAAAGACGGGGGATATCTCCCGGACGAGCCGTACAAGGAAGGGGAACCCAAAATCACCGGTCTTCAGTTGCCTTTTCCCAAGATGCCGTCGATTGATCGAAATCCCCTGACGATCGAGAAGGTGCGCTTGGGCAAACTTCTTTTTTTCGACCCGATCCTGAGCGGGTCCAACACGATGTCCTGCGCGACCTGCCACCACCCCGACCACGGTTTCGCGGATGGCCGGGCGCTTGGCATGGGAGCGGGGGGCGCGGGCGAAGGGCCGGAACGAACGGGCGGGGCCGAATTGAAGCGCAATACGCCGACGGTGTGGAACGCGGCGTTCAATCACCTCCAGTTCTGGGACGGCCGCGCGAAGGACCTCGAGGAGCAGGCGCGGGGCCCGATCACCTCGGCCGACGAGATGAACGAGGACCGGGACAGATTAATCGCCGAACTCAAAGCAATTCCTGAATACGTGGAGCTGTTTCAAGCGGCGTTCGGCGGCCCGGCGGAAGAAGCGGTAACGTTCGACCATGTGGTGGATGCTATCGCTTCGTTCGAGCGGACCGTGCTGTCGTTCAACTCGCGCTTTGACCGTTACACGCAGGGCGACATGGCGGCGTTGAACGAGTCCGAGAAGCGGGGGCTCAAACTGTTTCGGTCCGTGAAGACGCGGTGTTTCGAATGCCATCGGTTCCCGCATTTCGCGGACGATACGTTCCGAGTGATCGGTGTGCCTGAACCGGGAGGACGGCTCCCCGATGAAGGCCGGGCGGAGGTCGAGGGCCAGGGCCCGAGGTTCGCGTTCAAAGTGCCGACGCTGCGCAATATCGAGTTGACCGCGCCGTACATGCACAACGGCATTTTCGCCACGCTGGAGGAAGTCATCGATTTCTACGCGCAGGGCGGCGGGCGGCAGTTTCCGAATCCGCCTCCCGGCATAGACGACAAGATCGGCAAATTCACATTGACGGAGGAGGAGAAGGCGGACCTCGTGGCGTTTCTGAAGTCGCTCACCGACACCTCATTGCAGCCCGACCCGCCCGCCCGGGTCCCGTCCGCCCTTCCGGTTGTTGAGGTGAAGTCTAAGGCGCAGCCCGCGCCTCCACCCGCACGGTTGGCGGAGAACCTCGCGCCATCGAGCGACGATTCGCGGTTGACGCGCCAGCCCGACCGGCCTCGCTTGGCGCAGGCGAGGAGCCGCGCCACGTATGTAAACCCGAACTATACGGCCTCCGCGCCCGCGGCGACAGCCGGGATTCTTGCCACATTTTCCGTCCAGCCGGGCCAGTCCATCCAAGCTGCGATCGATCGGGCACTGCCCGGCGATCGGATTGAAGTGATGCCCGGGGTCTATCACGAGGAAATCATAGTTGATCGCGCGGGCATCAGTCTGATCGGATTGAATGTGGACGGCGAACGGCCCGTGCTTGACGGCAAGGGCGCAATGGGCGACGCGGTGAACGTGTCCGGAGACGATTTCCTGATCGAAAACTTCATCATCCGGCATTACACGGGCAACGGGGTGACGGTGAGCAAAGCGAAGAACGTGGCGTTCCGCAACCTTACCATCGACAATGCGGGGCTCTATGGCGTATACCCCGTCGAGTGCGACGGCGTGCTCGTCGAGGGCTGCGTGGTCAGCCGGATCAGCGATGCGGGGATTTATGTGGGGCAGAGCAAGAACATCATCGTGAGAAACAACGAGGCCTTCAACAATGTGGCCGGCATCGAGATCGAAAACTCGGTGAATGCCGTGGTGTCGAACAATAGCGCCCACCATAATACGGGCGGCATCCTCGTGTTCGTTCTTCCGAATAATCCCTCGAAAGTTGGCGAGAATTGTCGGGTGATCAACAACCGCGTGTGGTCAAATAATCATCCGAATTTCGGCAAACCTGGGTCGACCGTCTCCTACATTCCTCCGGGGACCGGCATTCTCGTAATGGCCGCAGACCGCACGGAGATCACGCGAAATTGGATCGCGGACAACAATTCGTACGGGATCGCGGTGTTGAACGTTCGGACGGGCAGTCCGGGACTTGAACTCGCCCACGACCTCGACATCGAACCGAATTCCGACGGCACCGTCGTCGCCGACAACGTCTACAGCGGCAATGGCAAGGATGTCGCGGGGGCGTTCAAGGCGGCCGGCGCGCCGGGTGGAGACCTGTTCTGGGATGGGTCCGGCACGGACAATGTGTGGCGCGAGGCGGGTAATCTCTCGACGTTTCCCGATAATCTCCTGCAACTCGCCGCAGCGAAGTAGGCGACTGCGGGGCGTCATCCGCTGACATGGCGGCAGTTACTTGTTGACGGGTGTAGTGAGGATCGTTTCGCCAGAGTGCGGGAAGGAAACCGGCGGACATGCGGCGCAGAGAATTCCTGGCGAGTTCAACGGGCGCGGCGGCTGCGGCGATGGGTCTCACGGCCGGTCGTGTGGCACACGCCGGCGTCGAGCGAAAGCCTAACGTCCTTCTCGTTGTCGCCGACGATTTGGGTTACGGCGACCTCGGTTGCTACGGCGGCGAGGAGATTCCGACGCCGAACATCGATTCTATCGCCTCCAACGGCGTGCGATTCACGAACGGCTACGTGACGTGCCCCGTGTGCAGCCCCATGCGCGCCGGCCTTCTGACCGGACGTTATCAACAGCGGTTCGGCCACGAGTTCAATCCCGGCCCACCCGATTTGGCGGATCCGCAGTTCGGCCTGCCTCTGACGGAGACGACGATCGCCGACCGCATGAAAGCGTTGGGATACGCCACCGGCATGTTCGGGAAATGGCATCTCGGGTATAAACCTCAATTCCACCCGCAGCGGCGGGGATTCGACGAGTTTTACGGGTTTCTCGGCGGACAGCACTGGTATTTCGACGATACGTCGCGCAATGCGGGCGATCCGGTTTTGCGCGGCGCCGAGCCGGTGAAATCTTACGAGTATCTGACGCAGGATTTTGCCAGGGAGGCAGGCGCCTTCATCGAAAAGCACAAGTCGCACCCCTTCTTTTGTTTCCTGCCATTCAACGCGGTCCACGGTCCGCTCCAGGCGCCGCCGGAGTACCTGGAGCGGTTCCATGCGATCGCGGACGAGAATCGCCGCACCTATGCCGGCATGCTGTCCGCCATGGACGACGGCGTGGGCGCGGTATTGCGCAAGCTCGAGGACTTGGAGTTGCTGGACGACACACTGGTCGTTTTTATCAGCGACAATGGAGGCCCAACCCTTCAAACCACGTCGAAAAATGATCCGCTCCGGGCCACGAAGGGATCGGTGTACGAAGGGGGCGTTCGCGTGCCGTTCATGATGCAATGGGGAACGAAATTCAAAAAGGGCACGACGATCGGCGGACCGGCCGCAGCGATTGACATCCTTTCTACCGCGGTTTCCGCGGCGGGCGGCGAGATTCCGTCGGACTGGAAACTGGACGGTGTCGATCTCGTCCCCTTCCTCACGGGCCAACGCGAGGGAGCGCCGCACGAAACCCTGTATTGGCGGTTCGGTACGCAGCGCGCGATCCGCGCGGGCGAGTGGAAACTTGCGCAGTCCCTTGAATCGAAGGGATGGGAACTGTACAACCTCGATCAGGACATCGGTGAAACAAACGACCTTGCGAAGGAGAATGCCGACAAGGTCAACGACCTTCAAGCGAGGTGGGACGCCTGGAATGGCACATTGGAATCGCCACGGTGGGAAAACCGACAGCCGCGTCCCAACCCGCGCAGACAGACGCAACCCGCCGCGTGAAACCGGAACCGGTGAAACCGGAAGCGGGCGGGCTGAACGGAGGTAAGTCGCGATGCGGGCGAAATGGATAGCGCCGTTCCTTTGCGTGGCGTTGGGTCCGTACACATGGGCGGAAGAACCGGCCAAACTGCGGGTGGTCACGTATAACGTACAGTTTCTGCCGGGTGTCGCGGGCGGTGCGAACAAGCGGCCGAACGCGGAATACCGGGCCAAACGCATTGCCGACGAAATGAGCAAGTTCGATATCGTCGGACTGCAGGAGACCTTTAACAAGCCGCATCGCGACATCATCGTCGAGGGGGTGAAGAGCGCATGGGAGGGAACACTCAACAGCGTGGTGGCGCCGCAGCCGGAGGGTTTTTTCGCCAACGGGGGCACGCTCATTCTGACGCGGATGCCGATTATCGACACGGGTTCCGTGGTGTATAAGCATTTCAGTTCGCCGAAGGATTTCGGACTGCGCGCGGACGGATTCGCCGCGAAGGGCTGCATTCACGCGCGGGTCGCGCGCAGCGAAACGGCGAAGGACAAAATCATCGACGTATTTGTGACGCACCTCGAGGCGCGCGCGGACGAACTGCGGCCGCTGCAGTATCAGGAATTGGCGGAGTTCATCAAGGCGAAGAGCGATCCCGGTCATCCGGCGATACTCATGGGAGACCTCAACACGAACGGAAATCCGGAGTTTCGCGACAAGCCGGACTCGCAGTACGCCCTCCTGATGAAGTCGCTCAATGGCGCCCGCCCGAACGCGCCCTTCGTCGACGTGTGGCCCGCCCTCATGGGCAATGCGCTCGGCGGGACCAACGAACAGGAATCGGCGGACATCGGCAAACGCATCGATTACATCCTGATCAGTAATCCCGAGTCGGCGGCGCACCCGTTGAAGCCGATCGCAATCCGGGTGAACTTGCACCAGGACCCGCAAGTGGTCGCACTGTCCGATCACAACGCGGTCGAGGCGGAATTCGAGTGGTAGAATTGTCGGCGGGATGTCGCGCGAGGCGACATGCGCACGAAACCGGCCCCGATGGGCGCCGCTCCTAAGGCATTGCGGCGGCCGCAAGCGCCGGCGCGGTGGCCAGCGGTCGCAGCGACATTTGCCCCTTGCGCGCGTAATCGAGCGACAATTGCAGCACGCGCGCGGCCTCCTGCGGCGCATGGAATCCCGTCGAGTTCTCCGCTTCGACAAAATCGAGCAGGAACTGCGCCTTGCGCTGAAAGTCCTGCGCGGCCGCCAACTGCTCGTCGGTAGCGCCGGCATCCTTCGTCGCCTTGATGTCCGCGATCAGATCCATGAGCGCGTCCATCGCGATGTTCCGCATGTGGAACGTTCGCTCCTGGATCGTCTCGACGCGGAACTTCAATTCCTCTTCCGAGAATTTATGACAGGTCTGGCAGGCGTTGTTTATGTTCAACAACGGGCTGCGCACGTGGTGGTCGCTGATCTTCATCGCGCCGACGCGGTGGTAGGGCATGTGGCAGTCGGCGCAGGCCACGCCGCTTCGCGCGTGAACGCCTTGGCTCCACAACTCAAATTCGGGATGCTGCGCCTTCAGCGCCGGCGCGCCGGTGTCCGCGTGCGTCCAGTCCTTGAAACCGGCCTCGTCGTAGTATGCAAGGATTTCGTCGGCCTTCAGTCCCTTGTGCCAGGGATAGGTCAGTCGTTTTTCGGGTCCTTTGAAATAGTACTCGACGTGGCACTGGCCGCACACGAAGGTGCGCATTTCCTGGCGGGTCGCCATCGTGTTCACGTCGTAGTTGTCGATGCCCTCGGCCGCCTTCAGGGCTTTGATTCCCTCGATAAATCCCGGGCGGGTCACGCGCAGCGCCATCGTCTGCGAGTCATGGCAGTCGATGCAGGCAACCGGGTGCTCGACCCGTTCTTTGGCTTCGGAAAAAGGCATTTGATTCATCTTCTCAAAGCCCTTGATGAGGTCGCCGTCGCCCGCCTTCAGGTACGGCACGTAGACGGACGCGTGGCAGTGCAGGCAGGTGCCGGGCTGCTGCACGGCTTGGCGGCCGGTAAAGAGTTGGTCCTCGAGCATGTAGGCGTGCCCGCGCTCCTCGCGGAAGTCGCGCGCAAACGCGTAGCCCGCCCACATCGTTTTCAGGCGGGGGTCTTCTTCCAATTTGGACTGGGCGACGATCGAACGGGGGTCGGCGTCGGTGGGCGTGCGCGGCATGGCTTCGCTCCCGCCGAAGCGCGTGCGCACCATGTCCACCGTGCGCATGTAGGCGTCGTACTGCAGGGGGAAGTTCTTGCCCCACACCGCCGGATCGGTGGTCTCGTCATCGAGGTCGACCACGCGAAAGAACGGATTTCTCGCCTCCTGTTTGCGTTCAAAGACGTTGATCAACAGCGCCGTTACGCCGAATGTAATGCCGGCGACGATCACGATGATGACAAATACTCCAAATACCTGCTTGCCGCCCTTCATGAAACTCCCTTCCTTTCTCCAACGCTACAGGTGCCCGACGGAATCATGGCACCGAATGCATGACATTTCCCGCGTCGGCTGGTGCCAGGCGTCGATCGCGTGGACGACGTCTTGGTGGCAGTACCGGCACGTCTCTTCCGTGACGGCCTTGTTCGACGGCGTGATCCGGATCGGCTCGGGAAATCCGCCCAGCGTGAAGTAAAACGAGTGCCAGAAGCCATTGCGGGCCTTCACGTAGTACTTCGGGACGAGCGAGTGGGGCGTGTGGCAATCGTTGCAGGTTGCCGCCGCGTGATGGCTCGAACGCGTCCATCCGTCGAAGTGCTCCTGCATGATGTGGCAGTTGGCGCAGGCGCTCGGATCGTTCGTGAGGTACGAGGCCCCCTTCGCGTATACAAAGGTGTAGCCGCCCACGCCGGACACGACGCCCGCCATGATGCCGAACAGTATGCCGATCGCTCGGGTCAATCGTTGCACTTGTGAAATCTCCGTGGCCCACCCATTCGATTAATCTCGAGGAACGAAATAACGGATACCCACGTAAGCCGCGCGGGCCCTCGAAACACGTTACCCCCCCTTTATCGCTCTCCGTGAATAGCGCGGCGTTTGTCCGTGCCTGCGCCGCCTTCCCCCGTCGGCCCTTCCGTCATTGTCCTGCGCGGCGCTCTCCCGAACCGCTCAGGTTTTTGTCGATTCCGGCGTGGGTTGGATGTACAGCGCCATCATGTCGGCCTCGCTCAGCTCGGACAAGGCGGCGGCCTTGTATGCCGGCGGCAAGGGTTCGCCCGATTCCCTCGCCTTATTCTCGTAGCGCCTCGCCAACACGATGTGTCGAAAGTCCTGTGGCGTCTCAAAGGCCTCGAGCGTCTCGACCCAGAACCGGTTGAGATAATTCAGGCCGGTTGCGTCGGACGCATAGAGCTGCGCCATCCGGCGCGACTCGGCGTACTCGCGGGCCTTCCGGCTCTGCGCTTCGTCCGGGTGATTGCACGTGAGCGTTTCGACGGCATCGGCGAGCGCGCAATAATCCGGCAGGTTATCGGTCCACCGATACGGATGGGCGATGACGGTGAGATAGCCGTCCGCGCAGGCCTGCGCGAAAATCTCGCTCGGCGTCGAGAGGGATTCGTACACCGGGTTGTCCGCGCCCAGCACGAGGATGTCCTGCCCGCCGGGGAGCGATATTTCGATGCCCGGCAAGATGCGAAGGCGTTCGCACATCTCGTTCATCGCGGCGATTTCGCGCGCGGACCACACCTTTCCACGGTCGGTCAGAAACACGGCATCGTAGCCGCTGGCCTCGGCCATCTGAATCAGCTCTTTCGGTGCGATGCGCGAACCGGGGGAGTGCCGGTCGGTGTGACAGTGAATGTCTACCTTCATGGCGCCTTCCATGCTAGCTGTACGACAGAGCCGCCTGCATACGGCGTCGGCTCCACGCGGGGCCCTTGTCACGCCGGGAATTTTACCCCCGGGCCTGCAACGCGCTCAAATTATACCACACCTTGGACTGCGCACCACCGCATCTGGTGTCCGGCATTGCGGGACCGCGGTATGGATGGAATGCGGACACATGCGCGCGATGACGTAGTCCCACGATATCTTGACGACGACGATGTCTTGGATGTCTTGAAGCGGTTGCGCCCCGTCGCGGATACATGCTAGAGTACCAATTGCCTCGTTCGGAGAGATGACCGAGTGGCTGAAGGTGGCGGCCTGCTAAGCCGTTGTACGGGGATAATCCCTGTACCCCGGGTTCGAATCCCGGTCTCTCCGCCATCTATTTCCATCCTAATTACGTTAACAAGCGGCGCCTGTCTTCAGGGCAGGTTGCTTGCTCCTCATGCAACCGCACGCTGTAACCCAGCCATGTGCCTGGACCGACCTCCTTATTGGCGATGGCGAGTAGTCCAAGCAGCGCTTTTTGAGAACGCATATCGCTTGTGCAGGCTTCGAAACGATGCTTTCGTGCCATCGAAATTGTGGGGATTTGCGCGCCCGCCAAACGTGTGCATTACGCTTTTGCAAAGAAGAACACGCATCGCGGGAACCGGCTTGACCCGCCGTTGTCTTCACCGCTGAAAGGAGGTAGCTCTTTGGAGTGATTCGCGGAAATCGGCAAGGCAATGAAAGAGCCTTGCCCCCGAACGTTGAATGGCGTTGCTGTAGGCGTCTGCCGCACGGCCTCCGACGAACACCCGGGTACCCAGCGGCAACTGCTGACTCAGGAACGCAAGCTCGTTTTCGATGCGTCCGTCATCGGACGGATACACGATGCTCAACGCAAGCGCCTTCGCGCCGCATTTCAGTACGGCGGACACGATGTCTTCTGCCGGGAGATTGGGGCCGAGATACGTGTCGTTCCACCCCTCGGCGCGCGCCACCAACGTCGCCATGAGGGCGCCGATTTCGTGCAACTGTCCGGTTGGCGTCGTCACGACGATGGCCGGCGCTCCATCTGCTGGAGCGTACGTCGCGCGCCGAGCGGACAAGAAGGCCCTCACGACATCCGTGGCCATGTGTTCATGCGACGCGCGTAACTCTCCCGTGCGCCAAAGATTTCCAACACGCTCCATGAGGGGAGCAACCAAACGATCGAGCAGATCGTGGATCGACAGGACAGTGGACGCATGATTGAAATGCATTTCCAATTGATGGCGATCCATCTGTTGCGTCGAACGCAAACAGTCTTCCAGCAGTTCCGTTGCAGGGTATTCGGAACGTATGTTTCGCTCCGTAGGGGTTGGCAGAATTCGTTGGCTCGTCATGCCTGGTTCAAGCATGGATTCCAAGGCATCGGTCGAAAGACCTGCAATCAGACCGATACTATGCCCTTGCGCGGTTGCATCCCGAAGCAGCATTAAACGCCGTATATCATTTTCCGTGTAGAGACGACGGTTGGTGTCAGTCCTTGATGGCGTGACTGCGTCGTATCTTCTCTCCCAAACCCTTATGACGTGAGGAGATAGGCCTGTTTTTCGCGCCACCATTCGCATGGGGAATCGGGGATTGTCGGCGGGTTTCATGCATCTACGATATCATATTGTCAAATATATGTCTATATATTGATTGCCAAGATTGGAGGCTAAAAATCGCATAACATACTGTTTTCTATTTGTTTACATGGTAGGGCGTTTTTATTAGACATGCTATTGACATAACATAGACATTATGTTAACATGCACGAAGGTGGCTGTAGACCGATATTCGTGGTGAATGTCGGTTGTCGCTTACGAGGTGCGACCCCACATGGAAGACCTGCACCGTTTGGTACGTACGGCAAATGCGCGCGGGTTCGGCATGTCCATTGCCGCCCCCACCTCTATCTCCTGGGTCGAGACAATGATTCCCAAGAACCTGCCGCCTGTCCAGACACCGCCCTACCCTACCCCGCGCCCTGTTATGAGGAGCCGGCCATGAACGTTGTCGCCCGCATCTCTGAATTCAACGGATGTGCGACTCCCCCGGACGAATCAGCGTCGTGGAGCGAGGAATTGTGGAATGCGCGCGAAGCGAAGCTGCGTAAAGCGATCCTAGCGAGCACGTCGGACGCACGGGCGTATCGAGCCGTCGTGCGCCATGCGCGCGATGTGTTGAAGTTCTTCAGTTCCAGCTTCTTCACGGTGACCCGGTTTCTGCCGCCTGCCAAACGCGCCAAGGTGGAGGTCATCTATGCCGCGGTCCGTTATCCGGATGAGGTAGTGGACACCTTTGCGCTTACCCCGTCCGAGCGGGCGTCGAGACTGGCTTGGTGGCGTGCCGAATACGAACGTGCGCTGCGGCTCGGCGGGATCCGCGAAATGGTGGCGTGCGGCGTGCCGCCTATCGTGGCGGGATTTGTGCAGGTCGCGCGCGACACCGGCATTCCGGACGAACACTATCGGTCGTTCCTCCATGCGATGGCGATGGACGTCTATCCGCGGACCTTCGATACCGTGGAAGACCTCGTCGACTCCTATGTTTACGGCAGCGCGGTCGTCGTCGGCTATTTTCTAACCTTTGTGTACGGCGCCTCGAAGGGTGTGCGGCTCTCCGACGCATTGAGTGCGGCGCGGCACCTTGGCATCGCGCTTCAACTCACGAACTTTCTACGAGACGTGGCGGAAGACCAACGGCGTGGCCGACAGTACCTGCCAAAGGACATCTTGGAACGCGAGGGCATCACGCAATTCGATACGAATGATCCGTCCCAGCACGATGCAATTATGAGAGCCATTCGGCATTTGGGGCGTATCGCAGCGGATCACTACCGCGTGGCCGAGGAGACCCTCCATACCTTCTCCCCGGACTGCCGCACCGCAATTCGCGCCTGTATAGACGTGTACGCAGAATTGAACGACCGCATTCTGTCTGCGCCCAACGGCATTTTTCATCGCGCATCGGTGCCGTTTGCGCGGAAACTGCGCGTGCTGCCCGCGAGCAAGTACTGGCGCTTGCCCCTCGCCTACCTCGGCCTGCAGTGAGCCCACTCAATGGGACGCGTTGATACATCGGAGCCGATTGCTGTCGTCGGCGGAGGACTCGGCGGGCTAAGCGCCGCGATTCATTTGCGCGTCGCGGGCCGGCCCGTGACAATTTTCGAAGCGAATGAACGAGTTGGGGGGCGAGCGAGCCTGATCGAACGCGACGGGTTTCGGTTCGATACAGGCCCGTCGCTCTTAAACTACCCTTGGGTATTCGAAGATCTTTTCCGGGCCGCCGGCAAGAAGCTGTCCGACTACGTGACCTTGCTCAAGGTGGACCCTTCGGTCGGCTTTGTCTGGCCTGACGGCAGCACCTTTTCGCTTTCAAGCAGACTCGATGCGCTGCTGGCGGAGTGCGAACGCGTTGAGCCAGGTTCAGGGCCTGCTTTGCTTGCCTACTTGGGTGACGCGTCCGTGAAGTATCGCGTCGCTTTCGACAAGCTCGTCAGTCGTAACGCGGATTCCGCGCTGCAATGGTTCGGCGCGCTATCGCTGCGGGAGATGGCGGGCCTCAGCGTGTGGCGGTCGCTCGAGAGCGAATTGGGGCGGTTCTTCAAGAGCGAGAGGATCCGCGAGGCGCTTGGTTCGTATGGAATGTACCTTGGCGGTTCGCCACAGTCGTTGCCTGGTTTTTTCTCGATTCTTCCCTATGGTGAGCTCGCCTACGGTCTCTGGTTGCCCAAGGGCGGCATCTACCGTTTGGTCGAGGGAATGGAACGGCTCGCGCGCGAACTCGGCGTCGAAATCCGCACGAATAGCCGCGTCGCGGCCGTGCGAACCGGTTCCGGCGCGATACAGGGAATCGCGTTGCAAACGGGCGAACAACTGGATTTCTCCACCGTCATCTCGAATGTCGACGTCCCAACAACGAATACCTGCTTGCTGCGAAGTAACGGATTGGCGAAGAAGCTCGCCGCCCGCGCGGAAAGGACCCGAATGACCGCCGGCGTGATTACCTACTACTGGGGCGTTCGCGGCAAGGTCGAGCGACTGGGTCATCACACGATTTTTCTGCCGAAGGATTACCGCGGGGCCTTTGAAGATCTGAACGTGAAGAAGCGGATACCGCGCGATTTGCCTTTCTACGTCAGCTTGCCCTCGGAAACCGATCCCGACCTGGCGCCGCACGGCGACACGGCGATGTTTGTGCTTGTACCCACGCCGTTGATCAGCGAAGCCCGCGTTTCGGACTGGCAGGCAGAAGCCGAACACGTGAAACGCCGCGTGCTCGATCGGCTCGCGCGGCACGGCATCGCGCTCGACGCTTCCCGAATCATCCTCGAGGAAGTGTACACGCCCGAAACCTGGCGGGACCGTTTCGGCCTCTATGACGGGTCCGCCTTCGGCGCGGCACACAATTTGTTTCAAGTGGGTCCATTCCGGGACCCAAACTACTCGCGCGACATCACCGGCCTCTACTACGTCGGCGCAAGCACAGTACCGGGCACCGGCATGCCCATGGTCGTGCTCAGCGGCAAACTCGTCGCCGAGCGCGTGTTGGGCCATGCACGTTAAGTGCTGGGGCGAAGGGGAGCGTGCTTTCCTCGGCGTTCACGGATGGGCGGGCAATCACCGCACGTTCAGGCCCTTGGCCGAGAACGCGCCGGAGGACGCGCGCTTCTATGCGCTTGACTTGCCTGGCTACGGCGATTCGCCGGCTGTTGAACAGTGGAACATTGACAACGTCGCCGGCGACGTGGCGCGCGTCGCCGCCGATATCGGCCGGAATGCGCTCACACTTGTGGGCTACTGCGGGGGTGCTGCCCTTTGCGTTCTGGCGGCCCGCCTTGTGCCGGAACGAGTGTCGCGTTTGGTCTTGATCGATCCGTTCGCGTACATGCCTTGGTATTTTCGCATCTTCACTTGGGGAGAATTCGGAAGGCTGGCTTACCTGTCCGCGTTTGCGAGCGAGCGCGGGCGGCGCATAACCAATGCGGCGCTCAAAGGAAGGCGCACCGGCGATACGGACCTGACGCGGTCGTTTGAATCCGTCGACCACGACTTGACGCTGGATGTGCTCCGCGCGTTCACGCGGTTTCCGCCGTATACCACGTTCTTCGACCTGCGCGTAGGCGTTGATCTGGTCTACGGTGACCGATCGTTCCGCGCGGTGAAACGCGGTGTGCGGCTCTGGAACGAGATCTGGCCGCATGCGCGTGTCCATGCGCTACGTGCCGCCGGACACGACCCGATTCGCGAGGCAACGCCGCACCTGTCCGCGATCGTGTTTGGAGAGAAACCATGAGGTTTCCTGGCCCGCGCTCCTCCGACGACTCCAAACGCCATCTGCGTTGGATTGCGGCGGTCATGTTGGCGTGCGCGGCGTTCGCCGGGGATGTGAAGATACGGGCCGAGCAAGGTCCGGATCATACGGGCGATCAGGACAAATCAGACTCATCCACTGCGAGAACCCCTCTCGGCAGGAAGGCGCCTGAATTTACGCTGACGGATCAATTCAGGAAATCGACCACGATCTCGTACCCGTCGAAATCCGTCCATGTGTTCATTTGCGCGGATCGGGAAGGCTCCAAGCAAGTTGAAGATTGGGTACGGCGCCTGTATGACGCACATGGCGAACGGGTCGACATTCGCGGGATTGCGCTTCTTAAAGGCGTGCCGGCCGCAGTGCGCTCGACGGTTCGGAACTTGTTCAAGCTTCGCGTGCGTTACCCGGTGTTGCTCGATTGGGACGGTGAGGCGACGTCGCAATTCCCATTCAAGGCCGGGTGTGCGTGCGTGATCGTCGTCAACCCGTCTGGAGCAATCGTCGCCGCGGAGTACGGCCCGGTGAGTGATGAAGGCGCAAAGCGTGTCGATGAGGCGATTGACGAAGCGCTGGCTGAAATGGAGCGGCCGGTATGATCGCTGCGTTCGCGTGGATGGTTGCCGCGTTGGCTGCGGGCAGTGCGTTCCTCGTTGCGGCGAATGTCCTGTTTTGGCCTTGTGTCCGTCCACGGGCGGCGTCCAACCCGGTACCCGTGTCGGTATTGATTCCCGCGCGAAACGAGGAACGGTCGCTCGGTTCGTGCATCGAATCCGTGCTTGCACAAGGCTCGATTGTCGCGGAGGTGCTTGTGTACAACGATCACTCCACCGACAATACGCCTGCGGTCGTTGTCCGCTGGTCCGAGCGCGACCGGCGCGTGCGCGCAATCGAGACGCTTCCCCTTCCGGAGGGGTGGTGCGGGAAAAACTTCGCCTGTTTCCGGCTTGCGCAGGCGGCGGCGTCGCCGTGGTTGTTGTTTCTTGATGCGGACGCGCGCCTTCTACGCGGGGCCGTCGCGACTGCGCTCGATGAGGCAAAACGGCGACACGCCACCATGCTGTCGCTCTGGCCGCGAATCGAGGCCTGTACGTTTTGGGAACGCGTGCTGATGCCGATGCTCAACTTCGTCGTTCTCGGTTCCTATCCGGCGGCGCTGGCCTTGCGGCGCGATGACCGGTCTTTGGGCCTCGCACACGGGGCGTGCATCCTGGTTCATCGCGACACCTACCGCGCGCTCGGCGGGCATGAAGTGGTGCGGGACGAAATCTTCGAAGATACCCGGCTCGCGCGCGCGTGGCGCAGCCACGGTCGCCGGAGTATCTGCCTCGACGGGCAGAATCTCGTGCGGGTCCGCATGTACCGGTCGTTCAGCGGAATCTGGCACGGCTTCCAGAAGAACTTCTTCACCGCATTTCAGTCCCATTACACCTTCTGGGCGTTTCTCCTGTTGCATGCGATCGTGTTCTGGTTGCCGTTTGTTGCGTATCCCTTGAGCGCCTTCTACGGTTCGAATGCGGCGGCGTGGGGGCTCGGCGCCGCTACGGTGCTGCTGTCGCGCGCCCTGCTGGCGATTCACTTTCGCCAGCCCCTTTGGAGCGTCTTGTTTCACCCCGTGGCCGAGTCGCTGCTGCTCGCACTGGGTATCGCATCCTGGTGGCGGTGCGTCAGCGGTAAAGGCGTCACGTGGAAAGGGCGCGCGTACCGCGCTGGGGCAAGTGGCGCGGCTGCGCGGCGCTTGTGAGCGCATATGCCGACGTGGGTAGGAAAAGCCGGACCGTCGGCCGTGGTGATTGGCGCGGGGCTTGGAGGCCTTGCGGCGGCATTGCGGCTTGCGGCGAGCGGGTGGCGCGTGACCGTTTGCGAAAAAGGAGAGCGTCCGGGCGGAAAGATGAACCGATGGACCTGCGACGGTTTCACCTTTGATACGGGCCCTTCGCTCATCACGATGCCGTGGGTGTTTCGCGATTGTTTTGCCGCCGTGGGCGAACGACTGGAAGACCATGTCGATCTGGTTTCGCTGCGCCCGATCATGGAAGCTGTTTTCGCCGACGGCACGCGCTTTGTCTACTCGAATGCGATGCCCGAATGGACCGAGACGCTGCGGAACCTGGAGCCGCGGGACCTCGAAGGCTTCTATCGTCTGATGCGCTTGGGTGCGCGCATCTTTGAGTTGTCGAAAGAGACCTTTTTTCGAAATACGCCTACGGCGCGGCCCGACCTGCGCGCGTTGAAGGCCATGCGGCATTTCCCGCTGCGCCGCGCCTGGGGACAATACGATCGCGCCGTGAGGGCGCATGTGCGCAGTCCGTACCTGCGCCAACTGTTCAATCGATATCCGACGTACGTAGGCTCGTCGCCCTACGCGTCGCCCGCGACGCTTCTGGTGATTCCATATATCGAATTCGCATTTGGAGGCTGGTACGTCAAGGGCGGCCTTTATGCAATTGTCGAGGCGTTGTCGCGGATCTGCACGGCGCACGGCGTCAACGTGCGGACGCACAGTTGTGTGGATTGCATACGAACATCGGGCCGAAAGGTAACCGGCGTCGTATTGGCGACAGGCGAGTCCATTCGCGCCGATGCCGTGATTCTGAACGGCGACGCCGCATCCAGAAATCAATTGTTGGGATGCTCCAGGACTTGCAACCACACCGACGACCGTTCGATGTCCGGCGTGGTGTTGCTGATGGGCGTGCGCAAGCGGCCCGCGCAGATGCACCACCACACGGTCTTCTTCTCGACGGATTATCGGCGCGAGTTTGAGGAGATATTCAGACGTCGCGAGTTCCCGAGCGAGCCGACTGTGTACGTAAGCGCTCCGAGTCTTGTGGACCGCTCGCTTGTACCGGGCGGGGAAGATGCGCTGTTTATTATGGCCAATGCGCCGGCGACCGGAGAGGAGGACTGGAGTTTGCGCGGCGCAGCAGCGCGCGAACGCATGCTCGCTGTGCTCCGGCGTGGAGGGCTCGCACTCGAACGCGAGAACATCGCCGTCGAACAGTTGTGGACTCCAGAAACTTTTGCGCAACGCTACAGCATGCCCGGCGGAGCCATTTACGGTACACACTCCCACGGTTGGCGTCGCGCCTTCTTGCGCCCGCCGAACAAAGACCGCTCAATACGCGGGCTATACTATGTTGGAGGCAGCACGCACCCGGGAGGCGGCACACCGACCGTCCTGCTTTCCGCAAAGATTACGAGTGACTTGGTGGTTCGGTATGAGCGCGCGTAACGCCGCAAGGGCGCTGCTTTGCGCCGTCCTCGTTTTCCTGTGGGCCGGTGGCATCATCGCGCACGTGTTTCTCGGGGGACCTCCAGCGCACGTGGCGTGGACGGCCCCACTGTTTCTTGTCGTCGCGGGCGCCATCGTCATCTTGTCTGCGAAGGAGAAGCAGCGGCTTCGCCTGGGCTTGGTCGGTGCAATTGGAATGCTCGCGGAAATCGTCGGTGTCCGCACCGGCTTCCCCTTCGGCCGGTACGAGTACACTGCCGCGCTTTTCCCGTGGGTGTTTGAGGTGCCGCTTGTCATGAGTTGCGCCTGGGTCATCTTGGCGGCGTTCGCTCAACAAATCATCGCGCCGCTCTGCCGGTCACGAATCATGGTGGTACCGGTTTTCGCAACGCTGCTGACCGCGTTCGATCTGCTAATCGACCCCGTCGCGGCCGGACCGCTGGCGTACTGGGCGTGGCAGTATCCAGGGCGCTACTACGGAATACCCGCCACCAACTTCGGTGGATGGTGGATCGTATCCGCGTGTATCGCGCTCGTCATGAATGCGGAGACAGAACGGAATCCGTGGTGCCATTTCGCCGGCTACGTTGTCACTTCCTTCTTTACCGTGCTTGCTGCGGCGAACGGCATGGTCGTAGCCACGCTGGTCGGGATCGCGCTGCTCATTCTGCCCGCGACACTCCATCGGGCCTTTCGCGTCACGATACCGAGGAGAGCCGACAGCGCCGGCGGCGACGCGGCTGATCCCCACGACTTGGCGGGCGCCGTCGCGGAATCGATCGACTCAGCCTGTCGGGAGGGCGAAAGGGTCCCTCCCGAGGCCCGCTTTTCACGAAACAGGAAAATTGAAGGAGCAGGGAAATGAGAAATAACAGCGTGCTTTGTCGCATTCTGAGCATCTTTGCGATTCTGTCCATGCCGGCGTGGGCCCACCGGCCGGTGTTCGGCGACGGCAGTCATAATGACGCGGAATCCGCGCTCCAAATCCAAGAGCCCCGGGTTTCTCAAGTCGTATATGAGGAGATAACGGGATCTTCCGCCCAGCTTTGGCTCACCTTCAATGTCTCGGAAGGCGACGATATTTACCTCCAATTGGGTGTGCCCGCGATTGACAGGTTGGCCGATTACCGGCCTTCCCTCGCGCTGCTCGGGCCGGGGTTGCCTAGCATCGATTTGCCATTCGATGTTCCCAGTGGACTCGGCGGCGTGTTATTGGAGCCAAGCGGCGGGCCCGAAGTATTTAAAGAGCCGTTCACCGGTACTCAATCGTGGATTTTGCTCGAATCGGATCGTGCCGCACCGGCCGCGGGCACGTACTATGTTGTCGCGTTCGACCCCGCTGGAGAGCCAGGAAAACTGTGGGTCGCCATTGGGCGCGAAGAGAATTTCACATTCGTGGACCTACTCACGTTCGCGGACATTATCGATCGCGTGCGCGAATTTCACGAAGTCAGTAGTGATCCCAAGCCATTGTTGACGCGGATTCTCTACGTCATTTCGAAAATTCTATCCGCAGTCGCGGCAATTTTTGGCATGACGCAATAACGGTGAGCCTCGGGAAACCACACGTTGACCGCGCAGGCCCGGAGTGGTTGCAGCATTCCGGCGAAGTCCATCGTCACCGCGGGACACGGCTGCGAAGAAGAGTGTGAATCGAAACCTATCCCGGATTTTTCACACCAACAGCCCGTTTTCCCTGTCGCTGCATAAAGGTATCTACCGCACGAAGTGGCATCCTTCATTGCCCGCGGGTGTGAAAAATCCGGGTTAAGGGCACGCCGCGCACTTCGAGGTTGACCCGCTGACCGCAGATTGCAGGCACGACGCATGCGCATTCCCTCGACAACCAGTACAATCGGTGGAACCCAGGAGGCCACGCCCCATGCTTTGGCGATACGGAGAATTCGACATCGACTCGGACCCGAACCGCATCGACTACGAACGGGTCTACGATTACCTTCGGACGACCTACTGGGCCTCCGACCGCAGTTTCAGCGAGGTCCGCGCGGCGTGGGAGCGCTCCCACCCGGTATTCGGCGTCTATGCCCGCCACTTCGGGTCCCTTCAGGTGGGTACCGCGCGCGTAGTGACGGATACGCGGACTTTCGGATGGTTGGCTGACGTGTTCGTCGATCCGCGGTATCGCGGCGAAGGTGTCGGGAAATTCCTCGTGCAGTGCGTGATCGAACATCCCGACTGCTCAAACCTGCGCCTGTTCCTGCTCGGAACACGGGACGCTCACGGGCTCTATGCTCGCTATGGATGGGTACCGCTCGAGGCCCCCGAACGATTCATGGTCCGTACGGCTGATGGCGGCGGCAGATGCTGCGGAACACCGAAGGCCGACAGTGCGCGGACCCCAAACCTGGACCCTACATCGGCTCGTCCGACTTAGCCCGCATTTCTCACCCGTCGCTCCCGATGACGGGAGCGACTGGTGAGAAATGCTCAGGAGATAGCATAGAAGTCAATCGGGTGAGGATTTTTCACACCAACAGCCCGTTTTCCCTGT
>BTUX01000055.1:0-20502 GCA_045863315.1 Candidatus Hydrogenedentota bacterium
GGGAATGGCAATTTCGGCGCCGGTTGATATGACGAGATCAGGGCGCTCCCTCCGGAACAGTCGGTGCACCCGCGCGAGGTTCCTGGCGAATTCAACCGGGTTGCGGGCCATGTTGGGGACCCGGTACGCATTGGGCAACGAGCGGGTCGTGTCCGCGTCGTAACAGAAGTAGAAGGTCCTGTGGCCATTACAGGCCTCGGCGAGTTGCAGCATCTCACCTAGATGCCCCCCATGCGAGCATACCAGGCAGATCTTGAGCGGGGGGCCTCCGGCCCGGAGCCCGCAATCGAAGTGGTCTTCGGTTTCCGTCCTATCGGTCCCAAGTGATGCTGAAGGCGGCGCGAACCGCGCGGTCTTCTCGCGCCGATATGCCTCGCGCGGGATGCGGGCGAACAAGCCCCTCACGATGCCGTAGGAATACGGCCAGATCACGATCCACCGTGCGAACCATCGCGGGGCGGCCACCGATATGCTGCGGAACCGTACGAGCAGGAAAAGCAGCGTAAGGGCGAGCGGTGCGATCGCCAATGCCGCACCCAGCGGCCCGTTGACCCACGTCACTACCAGGCCCATCGGGAGCATGCCCGCGAGCACCGGAATCGCCAGCGTGTAATACCAGAGGCGGTCGCGCCATCCCGCCGCGCGCATCATGACTACAATGTCTTTGCCCATCATGACCGCTTTACGCATGAGTCCGACGAAACGGGTCTCGTAGGAATGCCGGACCGCGGCGCTCTCTTCGAACCACATCCGGTAGCCCGCTTCGCGCAGGGCCTTGGCGATATAGACGTCCTCCGCGGCGCTGTGGCCTGGCAGCTTGAGCCAACCGCCGACCGCGCGCAGCGCGCTCACCCGGAAGTAGCTATTGCCTCCAATGATGCCGCCGGTCTCGCCGGTGTTCTCGGTCTCGACAATGAACCACATATGATGAAGCCAGGCCGCGAAATTGCGCGGGCCGATCGGAGGGTGCCGCCCCGTTCCCGCGGCGATTTCGGGTCGCGAGTCCAGCACGCGCTTGACCCGATCGACCCATTCAGGGACCAGGACGCAGTCCGCGTCCGTAAACGCCAGATAATCGGTCGTGCAGGCGTCGAGCACGGCGTTCCGCGCCTCGTACAGGCCTGTGGCGTTGCTGACGATGACGCGGGCGCCGTGCGCGCGGGCCGCCTCTGCCGTGGGATCGCTCGGTTCGTCCACGGCGACGATGACTTCATCCGCGGGGACCGTCTGTTTCGCGATGGATTCCAGGCATGCGCCGATCAGGTGTTGGGCATGACGGGCGCATATTGCGAGAGTCAAGGTAGACATCGAGCCCTTATCGTAATCCGTAGCGCGTTACCAATCGAACGCGCGCAGGCCGCGCGTCCGCGATCCTTTCGTGACGCACGCGCCGGGGCTTCGATCCGTTACAATGGTGCGGTCCAGGGGACAGGGAGCGCCATGTTCGAAGCCTATCGCACGCCGCCGGACTACATGACGTTTTGGCACCTCGGCGCGCGGATGGGAATCGGGCCGGTCTCGAGGTTCCTCCGCCGCATGCGGCGCTTGGGTGCGGTGTCGTTGATCGACGTGGGTTGCGGAGGCGGATCGAACGCGCTGCTGGCGGCGTGGAACGGGTACGAAGCGACCGCCTGTGACGTGTCGTTCCAAGGGCTGAACTCGCTGAGTCATCTCGCCCGCCAATCGAAGGGCGCTCCGCGGATCCGACTGGTCCAATGCGATTCCTGCCGGTTGCCGATGGCGAGCGCGTCGTTCGATGTCGTCATCGCTTCGCACATCATCGAGCATCTGGATGAACCCCGCGCCTTGTTGCAGGAGGCTGCCCGCATTCTCAGGCCCGCCGGCGTGCTGCGTTTATCGTGCCCCTCGCGCAGCCACACCATGCGAATGGGTCGGTATTTGGGATTGCCGATCGACCCGGAAGACCATAAGGTCATCGGGTATAGCGCGCAGGAGATCGAGGCGATGCTGCCGGAAGGACTCGCCATCGACCGGGTGACGTATCAAGGCCGGTTTCTTGAAAGTAACATCGCGGACTTCCAACATCTCGTCGCGAGGTCCATGGGGCTCGCAGGGAATCCGGCGGCAGGTTCGAACAGCGGCAGGTCTCGCCGGACGCCGGCAATGCGCGTGCTTTCCTGTTGCAAGGAGCTCGCGTTGCTCCCTGCGCTGGCATTGTGCAAGGCGGAGGACGCGTTGCTGTTCTTTCTCCGGGGCAGCATGATTTCCCTCGAAATACGTAAGCGCGGACCGAGAGCATGAGTAGTAGGAAGGAGAGGCCGTGACTGATCCGTGCGTGGAAAGGCCGCGCTGGGAACGTCCTTTCCTGGGCGTCGTCGTGCTCCTCGCGCTGGCATTGGGTTTCGCGAACTTGGCCAAGCCCGCCCTGTGGCACGACGAATTGGTGCACGTATACGTCGCCAAGGCGATCGGTGAAACCGGTCTCCCGTTGCTGATGAGCGGGCGCGTCTTTACCAACGGCGCCTTATACAACTACCTCCTCGCCGCGGTCATCATGCTATTCGGGGATAGCGAGTTTGCGGTCCGCGCGCCGTCGGTGATCTTCTTCGCGGTCAACGTTTTTCTGGTCTACCGCATTTTGCGCGAATGGATCGGGTGGCGGGCCGCCATGCCGGCGGCGCTGCTGTTCGCGCTCTCGCCGTGGAGCGTGGCATGGGCGCGGCAGGCGCGGTTCTACATGCTGCATCAAACCGTCTATTTATTGACGATGTACTCGATCTGGCGGGCGGGAGAGGCCGAGTCGCGAAAAGACGCCGTTCGATGGGGCCTCGGCGCTTGCGCGGGCTACGGCATCGGACTTCTTGCCGGTCCGCAGACCATCTTTTTTCTTGCGCCGGCGGGCGCTTACGCCGGTTTGCGCTGGTTGCAGGCGCGGTCCGTCTCATCCCGGTGGCTCGTCATAATCGCGATATGCGGCGTGCTCGGCGCGGGGACCCTGCTGGGATATTACGCAATGCTCCCAAAGGCCGAGCACGATGCAATTTTCAAGGAGGCGCAGTTGCTTGCGGCGCCGAGGGACCCGATGGCCGACCCGGACCAATCGGATTCACTCTACTATTTCCGTTTTTTCACGAACAACCTGAGCGCGGGCTACTTCATGCTTGCCTGTATCGGACTTGTACTGCTGCCGTTCAAGGAAGGTCGACGGGGGCTATTCGTCGCGTTGTGTTTTCTTGCGCCGATTCTGGTGCTCAACTACCTGGTCGGGTACCGGCGTCATCGCTTTGTGTTTTTCGCGTATCCGTTCTACGTCGCGGCCTGCGCCTATGCGATGGTCTGGCTCGCGCGGTTCGTGAAATCCTCGCGGCGCTCGATGTGGAGGATGGCGGTGTCTGCCGCAATAGTCGTGTTTGGCGTGCGGCTCGCGCTTTCAACGTTCCGACTCATCGAGGACACCGTCGTTGTCGCCGGCGGCGACGATACAACCTTAGCCAACCATCATCCCCAGTGGCGCAAGCCGTGCGAGTGGGTCCGCGACCACCGGAACGGCGCCGCCGTCCTCTGCACGACGTATCTGACGGCGCATTATTACATCGGGCACGTTGACAATTGGTATCCGAGCCGGGTGATTGTCTGGGAATACATCGAATCGGGCCTCGACGGACTAAGAGACCTGGACGATTTGCAAGCGTTTATCGCCGAACACCCTCGAGGTTTCTTCGTCGCGGAGTGGCGCCGGTTCGGCAATTGGCGCTTCTACCAAGAGGACATCGATTGGGTCGAGTCAAACATGCGGCGGATCGATGAAGCATCGAGCCGCGACGTGACCGTATACGCGTGGGGCCTAGCCGCCGGCGAAAACTCTTCCTGATCCGCCCGGCACAAGCCGTGCCGGTGCGAATCCGGCGGTTATTCCGCGCAATCCGGGTCGGCCGAGGAATCGGCGTCGTCTTTCACCGAATCGTCCCCGGGGGGCGGCAACAGCCCCTTTCTCTCCAGTTTACGCTGCATTTTCTCCTCCCGTTTCTTTTTCTTCGCGAGGTCTTTCATGCGTTTTTCATGTTGGTACTTGTTTCTCGCCACGTTACGGGGTCCTTTCTGTTCTCGACGCGTTGCGGTCCGCTCGGAAGGCGGAATGGTTACGTTCGCATGTGCGCAATGGTGGCGTGGAGTCCCTCGAGCAGCGAGACCGCCGGCTCCCATCCGAGTACCTGTTTGGCGCGATCGTTTGCGCAGATGATTTTTTCGACTTCGCCGGGGCGCAGCGGTTTGCGAAGGGGTTCCTGATCGAATCCGATTACGGTCTTCAGCGCGTCGAAAATCTCGTTGACGGTTGTGCCTACGCCGTTTGATATGTTGAGCGTGGCATTGTCGCCTCGTTCGAGCGCAAGGACGTTGGCGCGGGCCACGTCGCCCACAAATATGTAATCCCGTACCGGCTCGCCGTATCCGTACAGGGTCGGTTGTCGGCCCTTCAGCATGAGTTCGGTCAGGACGGCGCACACCCCGCACTCGCCGTGCGGTACTTGGCGCGGACCGAACACGTTACCGTATCGAAGAATGACGTACGTGATAGGATAGAGTCGGCCGTACAACTTGATGTATTCCTCGGTGCACAGCTTGCTCGCGCCGTAGGGGCTCAACGGCGCCGGCGCCGTGTCTTCCGTTGCAGGCAACGGATCCGGCGCCCCGTAAATCGCGCCGCCGGTCGAGGAAAAGACGAAGCGTTTTACACCGTGCTGTATGCACAGGTCCAGTAAGCGTATCGTGCCGACGATGTTCGTCGTGGCGTCGAACGCCGGGTCCTTCACGCTTTCCGTGACATTGATCTGGGCGGCGAGGTGGCACACCGCCTCGGGCTTGACGCGTTCAAACACCGCCGCCATCGCGTCCGAGCAAATGTCCGCTTCATGGAAATCCGCGCGCGCATTCACGTAGTCGCGACGTCCTGTGATCAGGTTGTCCACGACAGCGACTTCATGTCCTCCGTCGACGAGGTGATCGACCACGTGGGAGCCGATGAATCCGGCGCCGCCGGTGACGAGTATCTTCATTCCTTGTAGAGGCCCTTTCCACTGAGGAGTAACGATGCGATTGAATTAAAGCGCGATGATAACGGGACGTTCGACCCGATTGCGAATAGCGGATTCGATGGCGCCGCCGGTTGGCGGCCTGCGGAGTGCGCGGGGCCGGTTGCGAAAGCGCGACCGCGATAGATATAATCGCGGTTCCCTCCTCGCGGAAGGGTTGGTTCGCAGTGGGGGCAGTAATGCTCATCGTAGTCCCAAAAGAAACCCACACGGGGGAAACCCGTGTGCCCGTCATTCCGGAAACCGTCGCCAAACTGGTCCAAAAAGGCGCGGACATTGCCGTCGAATCGGGTGTGGGCGCATCGATCCGGCAACCCGACGAGGCCTACGCAAAGGCCGGCGCGAAGGTGGTATCGGACCGCGCGGAACTCCTAGCTTCCGGCGATGTGGTGCTGCGCTTGCGCAAGCCCCCGCTTGAAGAAATCAGCCGGCTCAAACGTGGATGCATTCACGTCAGTTTTCTCGATCCGTTCCATGAACGCGAACGGGTCGATGCCTTGGCGAAAGCCGGCGTCAGCGCGATCAGCATGGAGATGATACCCCGCACGACGCGCGCGCAAAAAATGGACGCGTTGAGTTCGCAGGCCAATCTCGCGGGGTACGTCGCGGTGATTATCGCGAGCGAGCGACTCGACAAAATCCTCCCGATGATGATGACACCGGCGGGCACGATCTCGCCGTCCCGCGTATTTGTCATCGGCGCGGGGGTGGCGGGACTGCAGGCAATCGCGACGGCGAAACGCCTGGGCGCGCGCGTGGAAGCGTTCGACACCCGGCCTGTCGTGGAAGAGCAGGTCAGATCGCTGGGCGCGAAGTTTGTCAAGGTCGATTTGGGCGAAACCGGCCAAACGAAAGACGGCTACGCGAAGGAACTCACACCGGAACAGCAACACAAGCAGCGCGAAGCGATGGCGCAAGTCTGTGCCCAGGCGGACATCGTGATTACGACCGCGCAACTCTTCGGGCGCCGTGCGCCCCTCATCATCACGAGAGAAATGATCGCCCGGATGAAACCGGGCAGCGTCATAGTCGATCTGGCGGTGGAATCCGGCGGCAACGTCGAAGGTTCCGAGTTGGACAAAGAAATAGACGTCAACGGCGTCCTCGTTGTCGGGCTCGCGAACCTGCCGGGGCGGGTCGCCGTGCACGCGAGCCAGATGTATTCGGCAAACCTGGCCGGCCTTATCGAGGACTTCTGGGACAAGGAAAAGAAATCCTTTGTGCTCAGGCTCGAGGATGAAATCATCAAGGGCTGCTTGGTCACGCACGATGGCGCGGTCGTCAACGAAATGATAAAAAAGGCGTACGGCGGGTAGAGGAACTTCGCACCATGATGGAAATGATGCTGCTGCTGTTCACGTTCGTGCTCGCAATCTTCCTGGGGCTCGAACTCATCTCGAAGGTGCCGGCCATGCTGCACACGCCCCTTACCTCGGGCGCCAACGCCATCTCGGGCATTACGATAGTCGGCGCGCTCATGGCCGCGGGAACCAATATCGATCACCGCTTGAACACCGTCCTCGGCACGTTAGCCGTCACGTTCGCGACCATTAACGTGGTCGGCGGATATCTCGTGACGAACCGCATGCTGGCCATGTTCAAAAGCAAAGACAAAGGCGGCCGCCCGTGACGACCGATGCCCTAAGCCTGGCGGCCCAGTCCGCCCCGGCCCCTTCCGGCGCGAACGACGTCCGGCTGTTCCTCATTGAGCTCGGTTACATTGTCGCGTCGGTCTTGTTTGTCATCGGCCTCAAGTGGATGGGGTCGGTCGATCGTGCGCGGCGCGGCAACCTCATTTCGGCCGTCGGCATGTTGCTCGCCGTCGTGGCCACGCTATTCCAGGGCCTTTCGTACCAGTGGATTCTGGTCGGCGTGCTGATCGGCACGACGATCGGCGCCATCTCGGCGATCAAAGTGCCC
Source organism: Candidatus Hydrogenedentota bacterium (assembly GCA_045863315.1). Lineage (GTDB taxonomy): Bacteria > Hydrogenedentota > Hydrogenedentia > Hydrogenedentales > SLHB01 > JABWCD01. The sequence goes on from BTUX01000055.1 coordinate 6,972, forward strand.
ATGACTTCTATGCCCGAATTTGTGGGGTTGTACAACGGGTTCGGCGGCATGGCGAGTTTGCTCGTCGGCACGGCCGAATACGTCCTTCACCAGCCGGAGTGGGCGGCCGGCGCGGCCGCCAAAGGCCCTGCCCCGATCTGGTTCACCTCCCTCGCCGTATTCCTGACCGTGCTGATTGGCGGCGTGACCTTTGCCGGAAGTATGGTAGCCTATTGCAAACTGGCCGAACAGGTCATCCCGAGCAAACCGATTCTGTACCGGGGCCAGCACGTCATCAACGCGGTGATCCTTCTTGTGCTCGTCGCGCTCGGCGCCCTGTTTCTCGCCATGCCGACGGCCGCGCCCATGCAGATCGCGCTCTACGTCACCATCGCCCTTTCCCTGTTGCTGGGCCTCCTGATCACCATACCCATCGGCGGGGCGGACATGCCCGTCGTCATCTGCCTGCTTAACAGCTATTCCGGACTGGCCGGGGCCGCGGCCGGCTTCGTTATCCTCAATCCCGTTCTCATCGTCGCGGGGTCCCTGGTGGGCGCGAGCGGAATCATTCTCTCCATCATCATGTGCAAGGCGATGAACCGTTCGTTCGCAAACGTGTTTTTCGGCGGGTTCGGCGCCGCCGCCGGAAAGATGGCCAGCGCGGCGCACGGCGAAGCCAAGTCGCTGTCGCCGGAAGACGCCTATCTCGTGCTCGAGGCCGCGAGTTCCGTCGTGATCATTCCTGGCTACGGCATGGCGGTCGCGCAGGCCCAGCACGTGGTGCGCGAGCTTGGCGAGGCCCTCGAAAAGAACGGCGCGGAAGTGAAATACGCGATCCATCCCGTGGCCGGCCGCATGCCAGGTCACATGAACGTTTTGCTCGCGGAGGCCAACGTACCCTACGAACAACTCGTCGAAATGGACGACATCAACCCGATAATGGAATCGGTGGACGTGGCGATTGTCATCGGCGCGAACGACGTCGTGAACCCCGCGGCGCGCGAGGACGAGAACAGCCCCATCTACGGGATGCCGATCATCAACGCGGACAAAGCCCGGACCGTTTTCGTATTGAAACGGTCCATGGCCTCCGGCTTTGCCGGAATCGACAATCTCCTGTTTTTCAACGAAAATACCCGCATGATTTTTGGGGACGCGAAGGCCACGGTCCAGGCGATCGTCAGCGAGTTCAAGGAAAGCTGAAGCAAGACGGGCTACAACCCCTTCTTGAGCAGCTTTCGCGCCTTGTCGGCGTCGCCTTGCGACGTGAATGAAACGTGGATCACGCACTTCTTCCCCAGCACCACGCCGTTGAGGCCGCGCATGCTGATGCCGGCGTCCCCGATGATGCGGGCGACCTTCGCGCTCAAACCGGGCTTATCAGCACCGTCGATGCGCAGCGCAAACAGTTGAGGGTCCTTGCTCAGACCGGCGGCCTTGACGGCTTTCGCGGGGTTCTTGCTAAGTGACAGGTACAAGACCCCCGTTCCGGGCTCAGCGCGTCGCGCCAGCATGAAGTCGCAGTTGTGCTTGCCCTTGGAGAGCGGCTCGAGCTTTTCGGCAAGTCCGCCCGGCCGGTCTTCGAGTTTCAGCGTATAGATGTCGACCTTTGTAATCTTGTACCCCATGGTCTGCTCCTCCGTTTGTTGTCGCACGATAGAGTGCACCGCACCGCCGATGCCCTTTTCCCCTATCTTACTATGATTCCAAGGAATCGGGCGAACCGATGGATCCTCTTTGCTTGGACGCGGCTCGGAGTCTCCGGGGCCGAACCGAGTTTGGGGGTGCTCCCTGGTTCCGCGTCGGAAGCGGAAAAAGGGACGGGGGCGGGCGATCTTGCGTATCAATGTGCCCGGTGTCTGAGGCAATCCTGTCTGCGCGCATGGGTCCTGTGCACTGCTCACAGCGCCTCGACCGCCGAAGTAGGTTCCTCGTCCGAAGCGGATCTCGGAATGACCGTGGTGCATTCCGTCCGGCCGGAAGGCTTTCGAGCGCGCTTTACTTGGCCCGCTACTCTGCGACTGCCTCGGCGATGATGCGATCGTAGGTTTGCCGTGCGACGTCGTAGGCTGCCTTTGCGGCGGGGCGTTCCGATTCACGGATCTGGGGCATTTTCATTTCCCAGCAGCGGTCCACCGCCGCGCGGCACCATACCGCGCTGCGCTTCGATGCGCGGATGGGCTTGTCGGCGATGTGGACAAAGATCGGGTTCGTGTGGCTGCTGGGAAGCACGCGCAGCGCGATCCAACTCGAATGCTCGATGGGACAATCGAACGCGACCCGGCGCAGTTTGCCGTCGGCCTCGATGACGCTGCGCGCGACGGGGTACCCGTTTACGACCAACTCGACCGGCACCGACCTCGAGGTGCCGATGCGCGCCTTCTCGATGTGCCAGTACGGCGATGCGTTTGGCTTTTGCCTGGCCAGCGCCGCCCCGACCTCGTCTTGTTGCTCCGGCAGGTACGCGGCAACGCGCGCGGTGACCCGTACGGTCCTGGGTTTGTCCAGTTTCAACGTGCTGTCACCCACGCCCATGACCACTTTGTCGGCCGTGAAATCGAGAATGTGCGACTTGCCGTCGCACACGTAGTTTGCCCCATCCTTGATCTTCTCCACGAATGCGTCGAAATCGAGCCGGCCTTTCATGGGCGCGTAACTGCGCGCGATGCCGACGCGCTCATCATAGATGCACGGGAAGTCCGTCTCTCCGCTGATGCGCGTGGTCATGCCGCAGTTGAGGGTGTGATACCAGATGTTGAGTTCCCACAGGTAGGGCGTGTCGCCCGCGCTGATAAAGTCGCACACCCCGTGCACGGTCGTGACGATGTACTCGTTCGCCCCGATTCCGTCGAATTTGGCCATGACGTAATTGGGCAACTCGGTCGCCTTCTGCAACGGTTCGAGTCCCCAACCCGAGTGCGAGTAGCCCACCACCGCGCCCTGCCTCTTGCCCCACTCGAGGACCGGCATGGTCCAGCTTGGCCATTCTTCAATTCGCGTCGTGCCGGGGTAATCGTCTTCCGTCAGCCGGAGCAGGCACAAGTGCCCGGCGTGGCTCGAGGGGAAACCGGAGACTTCGACGTCGTACCGCATGATATGTTGGGGGGTGGACAGCGGGTGGATCGTTCCGTCGAAGAAGGTTTTCTGGTGGTACCAGCAAGGGCCCCAACTCAATACGCAGGCGATGTTCAGGTCTTCGCCGAGGGCTTGGCGCATCATCGCGGGAGGATCCACACCTGCCTGCGGGCTTTCGTAGTGCGAACAGCCCCCGCCGTGAACGTGGTGATCGGCGCTGTACCAGCCCAGTTTCGCGAGGTGAATCCAGCGCTTGAGCTTGAACAATTCCTCGTGCTCCGTCGCGCCTTCCGGGACCGTGATGGTCCGCTCCTGCGGCAGATACTCCGGCCCGCGCGTGTATTCGACGCGATAGGCGCCCGGAGGCAAGTACACGTGCTCGCCGTCCGCGCGGTAGATTTGCGGCTGGAAGAAAAAGTCCGGGAACTCATCCTCCTCGGCGAGGCGTCGTGAGGGCAGCGGATAGACTCCCTTCAATTGCTGCGATTTCGTCAACATAATCCCGAGGGGGACGTTCTGGGCCAGGTTGAGCCGATAGTCCGGTTCGCCGCCGTAATCCGCTTCCTCCCGCGTGCGCTCGATATCGTCGGTGATGACGAAGGAGGCCATGGCGGGCCGGCCGTCAACGTCTTTGACTCGCAACGTAACCTTCACCGCGGGTTTGCAGTCAAACAAAATGTCGAGATGATCGCGAAATCCAAGGTCTTGCGTGCCTTGCCCGATATTGAATCCCAACTTCGCTTCTCGTTTGCCCGAGTCTTTCGTGAAGATCTGCACGATGGCGTACTCGAGGGAAAGGCCGGACAACAGCGCCTGCATGGGCCGGCGGTGGTACATCGTGATCTCGAGGAACCGTTGCGCGACTTGTCCCTCGGTCAGCAGATTCTCGGGCCGTGGTTCCGGCGCACCGGTCGAGCGATGAAGGAGCGGAGCGGCATTTACGCTTTCCGGCTTCAGTTCGGCGCGGGTGCCGGCTTCGTTATGCACCTTGACGAGAAAACTCTTCCACCCGTGCTGCATCAGGACCGGGTCGGCCGGTCCGCGCAGCACTTTGACGCGCATCTCCGGATTGATGTGGACCATCGCAATGCAATACCGATCCAGAATCTCCTGAATCGCAATCGATGTCTCTTGCGAGGGTTTCACGTCATTCAGGGCCTTGAGGGCCGCCGAATCGGCGTCCAAGAGGCTGCTGCCGAGAAAGGCGAGCGCGTCGTGCAGCCGGATTGCCTGGGCCATAAGCGGCTGCGCATCCACCTCATGCACGGTGTAGACGTCTTGCGCGGCGAGCGGGGAGACCCACAGCAATGACGTCATCGCGCACCGGACGAAATTCCCAGGACGAACCATGGTCAGTTCCTTCATGGTGACGGCTTCCTGCAGCGAGGTTATGGTAATTGCCTGGAAACGGTCTGCGCAAGCGTTGCCTCTGCGGACTGGCTCCACGCTGCGGGGAGGACGACGGCCCGTCCGCCCGGAACGCCAGGTTCGACATCGGCCCCGCGGAGCATCGGCTTTGGAAATTCCGAATGATATCGGCTCGGGAACGTGCGGGGTTTTGCGGGGATTAGTATAATCGGCGTCCTATGGTTGGAAGCGCGTCAAAGGCCCCGAAAGAGGCGCGAAGCGAGTGTGAGCGGTTGCGCAAGGAGATCGAACGGCACAACCGCCTCTATTTTGTCGACGCCGCGCCGGCGATTACCGACCAGGAGTTCGACGCACTGGTCAAGAAGCTCGAGGCGCTCGAAACGAAGTATCCAGAGCTTGTCACCCCCGATTCTCCGACGCAGCGCGTGGGCGGCGAGCCCCTTGCGGAGTTCGAGACGGTCGAGCACGCGGCCCCGATGTTGTCGATCGACAACACGTACAGCCCGGATGAGTTGCGGGCGTTTGATGATCGTGTGCGCCGCGGCCTTGCCGGAGGGAAGCCCGAATACGTGGTCGAGCTGAAGATCGACGGAGTCGCGATCTCGCTCCGGTATGAGGAAGGCCGATTTGTTCGCGCCGCGACCCGCGGCGACGGGTTGCAGGGAGACGACGTTACGGCAAACGTGAAGACAATCCGCGCCGTGCCGCTGCGCCTCGAAGGCAGGCCGCCCGCCTTGCTCGAGGTGCGCGGGGAGGTGTATATGCGACGAAAGGAACTGGAGCGCCTGAACACATTGCGCGAGGAAGCGGGCGAACCGCCCCTTGCCAACCCCCGCAATACGACGGCGGGCACGCTCAAACTGCTGGACCCGCGGCAGGTCGCGCAGCGGCGGCTTGACTTGTGTGTATACGATGTCGCGCCGCTTGAAGGCGCCGAACTCACGACGCATTGGGAAACGCTCCGTCGCCTGCGCTCGTACGGATTTCCGACGAGCCCTCACAGCATGCACTGTAAGAATATCGACGAAGTGTTGAAGGCGGTGGACCGGTGGGAGACGAAGCGGCACGAACTGGACTTCGAGATCGACGGCCTCGTGGTGAAGGTCGATTCGGCGCAACAGCGGCGGACCTTGGGTGCGACGTCGAAGTCTCCTCGCTGGGTCATCGCCTACAAGTATCCGGCGCAGGTCGCCCGAACGAGGCTCAAGTCGATCACGGTGCAGGTGGGAAAAACCGGGACGCTCACCCCCGTGGCCGAAATGGAACCGGTCCAATTGGCCGGCACGACCGTCAGGCGCGCCACCCTGCACAACTTCGAGGAACTCGCGCGCAAGGATGTGCGCATCGGCGACATGGTCGAGATTCAAAAAGCGGGCGAAATTATCCCGCAAGTGCTGCGGGCGATTCCCGAGTTGCGGCCCAAAGGCGCGAAACCGTTTCCCGTTCCCACCAAATGCCCGGAATGCGGCGGCGAGGTCCACAAGGATCCGGATGGCGTGTATCTGCGCTGCTTGAACTCGGGTTGTCCCGCGCAGCTCAAGGAACGGCTCCGCTACTTCGCGGCCAGGACCGCCATGGACATCGAAGGGCTGGGGCCGGCGGTCATCGAGCAGCTTGTGGAAAAGAGACTCGTCAAAGACGTCTCCGACTTGTACCGGCTCGACGTGGAGACGCTCGCAAACCTCGAACGGATGGGCACGAAGTCTGCGGCCAACCTTGTCGAAGGATTGGAGGCAAGCAAGGGACGCCCGCTCAGCCGGGTCCTGAACGGCCTCGGCATCCGGCACGTCGGAGAACACACGGCGGAGGTGCTCGCGGAACACTTCGAGACTATCGACAGGCTGATGAATGCGCCGGTCGAGGAGCTCCGCGAAATTCCAGAAATCGGTGACGTCGTGGCGGCGAGTGTCCATGATTTCTTTCATACCGACGAAAACCGCGCCCTCATCGATCGCCTGCGGGCGCAGGGTGTGAAGATGCCCGAGGTGCGCGCGGCGGAAAGAGGCCCTCAGCCCTTCGCGGGCAAGACCTTCGTGGTGACGGGCACGTTGCAAAAGTACTCGCGGGACGAAATCCATGCGCGCATCAAGTCGCTGGGCGGTAAGGCCGCCTCGAGCGTGAGCGGCAATACCGACTATTTGGTTGCTGGCGAGAGCGCAGGCTCCAAGTTGTCGAAGGCCCGGCAACTCGGCGTGGCCGTTTTAACCGAGGCCGAATTCGAAAAACTGGCAGGCGGACCGGGATGACGGCGAAACGCATTGCATGCCCGGAGGTGCTCGACCAACAAACCGGCGAGCGCTTGTTGGACGAAGCACAGAAGCAGAAGCTGAATCGGGGCGAGGAGTTGATCCTCGACATGGCGCACACGCAGGCCATGGACGCCCGGGGAGGGGCGTGGCTGCTCGCCATTGCGGACTTCGCGCGCTCGCGCCAGGCAAGCGTGCGGTGGGAGGGGCAGTTCGGCCAAGTCGCCGACTTCATGGGCGTAATCGGGAACAGTCTGCGCGAGGGCAAGAAAGAGCCGGCGCGCCGGCCCGGCTGGTTGGAACATTCCGGCAATCTTGCAATCCAGGTGTGGAGCGAGACTCGCGAGTTCGTGAACCTTCTAATCGACGCCATCTACTGGACGCTGATCGGCCCCTTCGAGGGGCGCGGCTTTCGCTGGGGCCTGTGGATGGATGAGTTGCACGAGATGGGCGTGCGCGCCATCCGCATCAACTTCACGATGAACTTCTTGCTCGGACTGACCATCGCCATGATGTCCGCCGCCCAATTGCGCACCTTTGGGCTCGACATCTACGTTGCCAATCTCATCATGATCGGGTTTGCCCGCGAGCTCGCGGCCATCATGACTGCGGTCGTAGTATCCGCACGGACCGGCGCGGCCATCGCTGCCGAACTCGCAACGATGAAGGTGCAGGAGGAGATCGACGCGCTACGCGGCATGGGGCTGAGCGTGGCGCAATTTCTCGTCGCGCCCAAGTTGCTCGCGTTGGTGTTGGTGATGCCGTGCCTGACGGCCTTGGGCATGATCGCCGGAATCGCCGGCGGCGCCGTATGGGGCACGCTCGTGCTCGACATTCGACTCGACGCATGGCTGGATCAGACGCTCCTCGCCGCGCAAGTCGACGACATTGGGCAGGGCATGTGGAAGAGCCTGGCCTTTGCCGTCACCATCGTGCTTGTCGGCTGCCATAACGGACTGCGCGTGACCGGCGGGTCGCGCGGCGTCGGGCTGATGACGACCCGCGCCGTCGTCATGGACATCTTCGCCATTGTCGTGATCGATATGTTATTCGCCCTGTTGTTTTATTACGTGGTCGATTGAGCCATGAAAGCGAACAACTCGATCATCCAGGTTCAAGGACTGGTCGCCCACTACGGCGAACAACTGGTGCTCGACGACATTTCCTTTGACGTGAAGCGCGGCGAAATCTTCGTCATCATCGGAGGCAGCGGCTGCGGAAAAACGACCTTGCTCAAGCACATGACCGGGCTATTGACGCCGACTTCCGGGCGGATCATTTACGAGGGGGCGGACATTTCAAAAATGGACGAAGACGAATTAGCCCGGATTCAGCGGGACATCGGAATCGCGTTTCAATCGGGCGGGCTCTTCAATTCCATGACGGTCGGCGACAACGTCGCTCTCCCCCTGCGGGAATACGGGAAGATTGACGAGAAACTGGTCGACGCCATGGTCCGTCTGAAGTTGAGCCTTGTCGGGCTGTCGGGAGATGAAGACCGGCTGCCCGATGAATTGTCCGGCGGCATGCGCAAACGGGCGGGCCTTGCCCGGGCCATCGCGCTGGACCCGCCGGTCATCTACTTTGACGAGCCGTCAGCCGGTCTCGACCCCATCATCGCGTCGGGCCTGGATGACCTGATATTAAACCTTAACCGATTGCTGGGGATTACGTTTATTATCGTGACGCACGAACTCGACTCGATTCGGAAGATCGCGGGCCGCATTCTGATGCTGGACCAGGGCAAGGCCATTTTTCTGGGAACTCTCGAGGAAGCCGAACGCACCCCCATCGGGCGCGTGCGGCAATTCTTCGAGCGCCGCGCCGATGAATTCATTTCCAAGCGGGGCGCATAGCGCAGGCGGGAACGCATTTGGCAACCAAGACGCAAAAAGTAAAAGTCGGAGTATTCCTTCTGGTCAGCGGCCTCATCATAGTGGGCGGTCTGCTATACGTTGCCGGATATCGGCAGGGCGAGAGGCTCCGGTATCAGATCGTGTTCGATAAGTCGGTCCTAGGCCTGTACGTGGGCGGCATCGTGCAATACCTCGGCGTGCAGGTGGGGACCGTGGACGACATCTACGTAGGCGACGACGGCAAGGCCTACGTGGACATCCTGATTGATCCGAGAAAGATCAGGCTGCGGGAAGGGGTGGAAGCCTCCCTCGAGTACTACAGTTTCGCCACGGCGACCATGTGCGTAGCGCTTACGAACAACAATCCTGAGGCGAGCCCTCTACCGGAAGGCTCGCTTATCCCGACCGGCACTTCGCAGCTCGAATCGTTCAGCTCTGAAGCGGCGAAGCTCATGCAGTCGCTCAACGACATTGCGGATAAAATCAACACCGGTCTCCAGGGTATGGAGCAAGGCCAACTCAAAGAGGTCGTCGATCAAATCAAGCCCTTCATCGCGGACGCCCGCGGGTTCATCTCCGATGCGCGCGACACCTTGACGACCGTGAAGGAAGACCTGCACGGGGCCATCGAGGACGTGAAACCGGGCATCCAGAAATTCAACGAACTTGCGGAATCGGGGACGAGACTGGCCAACACGGCAGACGAGACCCTGAAAAACCTCCGCGTCAAGGTGGATCCGCTGGACGTGGGCAAAGTGCAGGGCGAGTTGCTCGCGTTGTCGCAGCGGCTGCAGGAAACAACGATGGCCCTGCAGAATACCGCGGAATCCCTCACCTACAGCACGGACAACATGCAGCACGGACTGATGCAAACCATGCAGACCCTGAACGAAACGCTCGAGGCCGTTCGCGATCTGGCGACCTACTTGCAGGACGACCCCTCCGCGCTGCTGCGTGGAAAAGGCGCCGCAAAGGAGTGACAAACATGCGATGGGTAGTCTTGGCCGTTTCCTTGCTTGCCGCAGGTTGCCTGACCGCGAGAGAATTCACCCCGACCCTTCGCTACACGTTTACACCGGAAATCCCCGTTGTGGCGGCCGGCCAACCCGCCGATGAGACGCTGGCCGTTCGCCCGCTCGAGAGCGCTCGGCCGTATAAGCAAAACATCGTATACCGCAAGGGGCTCGAAATCGGTCATTACGCGTCGGTCGAGTGGGCCGAACTCCCTGCCGACGCTGTGGGACGCGCTCTCCGAGACGCCCTGTTGGCCAGCGGGCGGTATCGCGATGTGGGAAGCGCGCTCGATCTCACCAAACCGACCTATATCCTGACGGGGCAACTTCGCAAATTCGACCTCGTGAAGGACACCCAGCCCTGGTATGCCGAAGTCGAAGTTCGGCTCGAGGTGCGAGAGGCGTTGGGACGCCGCCTCGTCTGGGCATCCACTCTGAATGCGACCGAGCAACTGGACCAGGACGAAATCGGTGCGCTGCCTGCGGCCATGGGCCGAGCGGTCTCCCGCCTGATCGGGGAGGCCGCCACCGGAATCACGGCCCGATAAGCGCCGGGCATACTGCGAAATCGACGGCCCAAAATTGTCGCAGACCTTGTTGCGAGTTGTTCAGAATTGAGCACATGTTGGTGTCGGCGATTCCCAAATAATACTGTGTACTGTATGACTATCGACTGGTTCCTACCGAATATCGTATGTCGGCCCACCTTTTCCATCATGGCACACCCCTTGCTCACCGGTGACAACGTCGCGCCGGCCGTTGCCAAAGTACGCGTTCAGGGGGTACCCTGAATTACGGGAGCGTTCGACTCGATGTAGTTTGCCACGACAACCGTTGGCAAGTTGAAAGGCGAGGGGCCTTGTATGCCAGTGCAAGCTGAAGTCAATCCAAGAAGTTCGCTGCGAGGGGAATTCGCCGAGAAGGGCTACGTCATCCTGCGAGGTTTCTTTTCTCCCGAGACAATGGACGAGCTGTTGGCAGAGATCAAGAGGGCCGGTGAACGTCACGCGCAGGGTCATGTCTTGAACAAGGACAATATGGTGTTCTTTGGCAACATCGCGAGGGCGGCGCCGTACCTCGAGGAGTTCGCCACTCAGGACCGCATTGTGGATCTTTTGGTGGATTTGATCGGGCCGGATTTTTGGATTCGGTGGGACCAGGCCGTCGGGAAGTATCCGGGCGGGTGCGATTTTCCGTGGCACCAGGACAACGCCTACAACAAGCTAAAGGACATGCACTATCAGTTCTGGGTCGGCCTGACGCCGATGAACGAACGAAACGGCGGCTTGTGGCTGCAGCCGGGCAGCCACAAGTTCGGGCTGCTGCCGCACAGTAAGGTGGACAACCACCTGTCGTGTGATGTCAAGCCGTGCAAGGAAGTATTCATCAAGACCGAGAAAGGCGACGTGGTCATCTTCTCGTCGTTGACCTTGCACTACACTACGCGGAATTATTCGGAAAACGAGCGATGGGCATGGGTGATCGAGTACATGTCCTGCGACCACTACGATCCGCACATTCGCCCCCCGTACTTCATCGTGGCGGAGAACGGCGTGCGAAATCCGCACCTCGCCGATTCGTACAAGGCCTGCCACGATCCCAGCGCGCGAATGAAATACCTCGGCGCCCGTACGCGAGAGACCTTGCGGGTGAAAACCGAGACGGTGATTGGCAAGGCGGGAAGGCTGTTCGGGCACAGGCACGAATAATCGTCGCGTCCGCCCGAATCGACAGCGCATTCAGCGCCACGAAGCGGAACGCCGTGTGACACGCCGGACCATGCGTCGAAAAAAAGCGGAAACAACAGCTTTATTCCGTAGCTGACGGCGATCGCGCCGGGCACGGTTATATTGCGCCGGCCCGACGCGAGCGCGTTCATGGTCGCCTGTACGACCCGTTCGGGCGGAATCATCAGGCGTTTGGCGGCGGCCGGGTTTAGATGCACCAATCGTTCAAGTTCATGGGGACGAATGTTTCAGAAGCCGCCGTTTGTTTCGCTCGCGAGCACGGCATCACGGTCATACCCGGCGGGTGCCCCCTGATGTTCTGTGAGCCCGTGGATCCCGCCACAAATGCGCAAGATGGCTGCTGTGCGTGACCGGCCGTTTCCCGTAGGCTGAAGACCAACCTTTTCGCCACGTGGCACCCCGCGAGACGCGGTGAGTGAATCCGGCCGAATGCGCAAGCGAAACGCACGCCCAAACCCGTCGGGGGCGCCCCGAGAATGGACCCGCCGGCGCGCGCGGGCGCCGGTGTTCCGGCCTATGCTTTCAGCCTTTCCAGCAAAGCCTTGCAGCGCTTGATGCCTTCCGCTTCACTGAGACGGTCGCCTTCGTATTCGATGCCGATGTAACCGTTGTACTTGTGCTTGTCCACCACGATTTCGATAAGACGTCCGTAGTCCTTGGTCGTCTCTTCGCCCGTGGTATCGTCAAAGTCGTGGCATTTTGCGCTGACGGCTTTCGCAAATTTCATGAGCCGATCGATTCCGTCGTAAATGTCCACGCCCTTCGGGAAATTGCCGAAATCCGGCAGCGTGCCGAAACGGGGATGATCGACCGCCGGCACCAATTGTTCCATCGCCGCCGGATCGGACGAGGCGCCTCCGTGGTTTTCAATGATGACGTTGATATTCTTCTTGTCGGCGTAGTCGCACAGTTTGCGGAACGCCGGCACCGACCGGTCGATGAAGTCTTTCAGACCCGCTGGATTCTTCTCAACGCCCTGCGCGCCGCCGGCCCAGTTCATCCGGATCGAATGACAGCCCAGATACTCGGCAATATCAACCCACTTCGAATGCCGCGTCACCGCCTCTTCGCGCTGGGCTTCCTCACGCCCGCCGATCATGCCTTCGCCGTCCACCATGATCAGCAGGATTTTTACCTTGTTGTCCGTCGCGTTTTTCGCCAAGCTGTCGAGGTACGGCTTCATGTCCGGGAACGATTTCTCGTGTTCCGCCAGCATACGGTTCACCAGTTCAATCGCCTCGATGTCCCATTCCTGCCGGGTCATCTTCGGCATATCGAGCATGGGGACCTTGCCCTCGCCGACACCGATCGTCCGGTGCAGCGACCACGCCGCAAGCGAAATTTTGTAATCGCGGGCGGCGCGCGCCGTACCGCCGCTGGTGGCCGCCATAGTTGCCGCGGCCGCTCCGGTAGCCTTCATGAAAGTTCTCCTCGAAATCGTATTCATACGTTCTGCTCCTGTTCGGATTGCGCGCCGGCACGACCCGCCCACCTGGCACACGACGAGATACTGCCCGACTATGCGTTCCGATTCAATTTCCCGTGGGCGCGCCATACCACAAATGCCTCCGTATCATACGAACGAACACGCCCAACTCAATGGAACGCCGCCCGAATACGGCATCACGCCGTGAAACTGCCGCCGGTCGTCGTTGAACACAAGCGGGAGAAAATGGCGGTCTCCCTCCCACAGTGGCAGATCCAGAATTCGATCAACGGCAATCCATTCCAGAGTTCCCTCGTGGTTTTCGCTTGCAGGCACGCCCTCAAACCGGTCGATGCGAAACACAAAACCGAACCAGTCTTCTCCATCCGGGCCGAAGCCGGGCCAACTCACCGTACCGCGCAGCAACAATTCCACGCACTCGATACCGGCTTCCTCGAGGATTTCACGTCTCATGCCCGCGACGACGTCTTCATTGCGGTGAAGCTTGCCGCCAAGGCCGTTGTACTTGCCCCTGTGCGGATCGCTGCCGCGCTTCGTGCGATGCACCATGAGTACTTTCGCGCGGTCGGGCGACACGACATAACCAAGCGTGGCCACAATGGGCGTATAGGGAACGTTCATTTGCGTAAGTCCACTCCGCAAAAGCTCAATGAAATCAACGGGATCGCGTTCTCAAGACCCAAGAATTCAGCGTTGTAGAGCCAAGCACAATGCCACGAGCGCGTTGCGCCCGTCCCGGTACGAAACACGGCGAGATGCCGCCCCGTCTTTTAGCCCGGATTTTTCACACCCGCGGGCA
>BTUX01000056.1:0-20398 GCA_045863315.1 Candidatus Hydrogenedentota bacterium
AAACGAGGTCGAGAACAAAAACGAGGCAGAGCCGAAACTCCGCCTCCTCGTCTCGTCCCCCGCGACGGCGCTCGGGTCGCTCTCCAGCGGAGCCCTATCCTCCGCGCGGGCAAAATCTACTTCGTCGCGGCGAAAGCACACAAACCACGAATCGGCCACCGTGAACGCAACCAACCCCGCAATCCTGTCATTTTACTTGGTCTACAAAACGCAGGCCAGCCACTACAAAACAGGGACCGGCCAACTGCACCTAACAAAGAGGGCAAGTAATGGCTAAAATATCAAGAAAAAACTTTTTAAAAGCCGGCATCGCAGCAGGAGCTTTAGCAGGAGGAATCGTTTCCTGGAAATATGCTCCCGGGATCTTGTCCGCCAGAAACAGAGATGCCAGGCCCAATATTTTAATGCTCACTTTGGATACAACTCGTTACGACAGGATGGGATTTAATGGCTATAATAGAGATACAACTCCTAATTTAGACAAAATTGCTGAACAAGGGGTCGTTTTCCATAAGAATTATTGCCAAGCGCCCATTACTATACCTTCAATTTCCTCTCTGATTACCTCAAAATATCCCAGTAGTTTAGGAACTGTCAATCTTGAATCTACGTTCTCTGATGTTAATTATACCCTAGCCGAATTGCTTAAAATTATGGGGTATAAAACTTTTGGGGTCACCGGAGTATTTTTTCTAAGAGAAAAACAAGGATTTCGACAAGGTTTTGAACTTTTTTCTTCCCCTGTGGCACCTTCCGCCGGCATTTCGCCTTCCATGTACACCGCTATTAGAAGAGCAAAAGACTCTGTTGACAAATTGATTAGTATGGTTACATTGCAACATACAAAATTTCCTTGCTTTTTTTGGGTGCATTTTTACGATGCTCATGTTCCCTACACTGCCCCTGACAAATTTACGTTCAAATTTCATACTAGGGGTAACTTTGATGACACAACTAAGATATGTTACGGACTATTACGGGCGCCAGATGGTTCAAGTAATGGAGAAAGAGCGGCTTTTGGGTTATTGACTGAAAAGCAAGTCGTTAAACATTCAGATCAATATGATGGACAAATTTCATATATGGATTCTCAAATTGATCGACTGCTCTCGTATTTGAGAGAAAAAGGGCTATTTGATCTAAGAAGGGATTTATTTATTTTAACTTCCGATCATGGAGAGCTCTTAGGAGAGAGAGGCAGTTTTGCATCACATCATGGAGGATATGAAGAAGTAACGCATGTACCTTTATTCATGTCTGGAGCCGGATTGCCGAAAGGCAAGGAGATCGATGCTCTAACAGCGAATTTGGATGTAGTACCTACTATTTTAGATATTGCCAACATCGATAAGAACAATATTTCCAGCCTAGATGAAAAAATTGCCCGCACTGATCTAAAGGGAAACAGTTTGCGGTTTTTGATTGCGGGAGAAGGCGTTGGTAGAAAATACGTTATAACTGAACTGCCTCCAAAAGAAGGCCTTGCCGTTCGCACACAAAATTTTAGACTGATTAAACGGTTTAATAATTACGCCAATTTACCGGGCCAAGGGCCAGTTGATGGATTCTATCCTTCCGGTGTTTCTATTGAATATCATAGGCACGTAAAAGAAACAGAACCAACTCTATATTTTGAGTGGCCATATCGAGTAGATGTTAGCAAATTTAGGGATGCGCAAGTTTTCTTTAAGTTAAGTTATTTTGATGGAGATAATACGTTTTTACCAATAACTGAACAAAGCTTTGCTTATTCGACACCGTCTTTTAGTTTAGCGTGCCCGTGGTTGTCTAGCGAAAGCAAATGGAATAGACAAGCTACGTATGATTACTATGTTTGGGAAGTAAAAATTAGGGAAGATGGAGGCGATGATGATGATGGCATTTATGGAACAGTGTTATTCGATTCTAATCAGTATGGTCTGTTAGCTTTTCAGATTGCTCCTACTACCCATTTTAATGAAATGTTTTATGTTCGTGAACCAGGCAGTCGTGGGAACATAATAGAAGAGGTTATTTATGGGAAAGATGGAAGCAGTATTTATGAAGATCCTAAATACGGTGAAGTAAGGTTGAAATTGGAAAAGATTGTTCTCGAGTTTAGAAATTCTTTAGGCAGGATTTCTTCGCAACAAATTGAGATTAATGCTGAAGAAAAAGAGTCTTTACGATCTTTAGGTTATCTGTAAGGGCGTGCCCCCCGAAAAATAGACCAGGTGAAATGTTAGAGTTTCGTAATCGACCGGTGAAGGGCATCTTTTGCTCTTGTCGCCGGCGTTGAGCAATGGCGGCATCGCGAGTGAAGGAGATGTGCGACGGCGAGGAAGCGTACCGGCGGCAAGGGAAGTCGGGAGGCGTATTGGCCGTAGTCCGCCGCGGCGGACTACGATGCTGCGTCCGCTACGCGGACGGACGCAGCATCGCGAATAGCTTCGGACAATTAGAGGAGCGTTGTAGGATTATGTGATCCGGTTTTTTACTTCTGGACGCGCGAGATATACTCGTTGGCGGCGCGCTCAGCCTATGCGGATATGACGCGGACGCGCAGGCGCATGTCGTGGTCCGCCGTTCGCATGTGCCCCGAGCAATTTGATAGAGTGTGGCCTTTGCTCGTGTCAACAGAGGAGAAGCGTCGCCCGTATGTCTACTCTTCGAGCATGTGCCGCTGTCGCAGCGGTTGTTGCCTGCGTGCCAGGCTTTGTGTTCGCCCAGGAACGCAATGCGATGTCGGTGAAAGACGGCGTCTTGATGCGCGGCTCGAGCCCCTACACGGTTCGGGCCATCACCGTGCCGGATGCCGCCAAACCCGGCACGTCCGGGGTGGATGTGGCGCGCATGCTGAACCGTGTCGCCGAGGTGGGCGGCAACGCGATCTGTTTCGACCTATATGGCATCAGCGATGACGGCAAGGCCATCGCTCCCGAGGGAATCGAGGCGATGCGCCAGATTCGGTCGGTGGCCGAGGGCCGGTACATGATCGGCGTGTGCCGGGTGTTTGGTCCGCAGGCGCCGGCGAAGTCGCGCGCGCGGACCGCCGCGGCGCGCACCGTGGCCGAAGCCCTTCGAAACGACAACGAGTACCTGTACTTGATCGAGGGCGAGGATGCGGCGAAACTCGCTCGGACGTTCAAGCGACACGGAAAGGGGTTGACCGTCGTCTCACGCAAGTACGGCGACGTGCTCGCCACGACGGGCTGCGACGCGGCAACCGGCGTGAAAATGATTATCGGCGCGGTCCCCTCGTCATTGGACGAAGGGTTACATTTTTTGCTGCCCGAGGGGAATGACAGCTACTGGGACCTTGAACGCGCATCGATTGATCCCGTCGAGACCCAGCCATGGCTGCCGGACAACTCGTCGCTCTCGCCGGAGGAGCGGGCCGACGGTTTTGTCGCGCTGTTTGATGGAAAGAGCCTCGCGGGATGGACGGTGCTCGGCGCAAACAAGCAGGCGTGGCAGGCGCGGGACGGTATTCTCGAGCGGGTGGCGGCGGGCTCAAACGGGTTGCGGACGCGCGACCGGTTCGCGAATTACGTGTTGCGGTTCGACTGGAACCTGCCGGAGGGCGGCAACAACGGCGTCCACCTTCGCGCACCTCGGGCCGCGCGGGCATCGCGAATTGGCATAGAATTTCAGATGTTGGGCGATTACGGAGCGCCGCCGGACAAGAACAGCACCGGTTCGATTTACGACGTGTTGCCGCCGACGGTCAACGCGGGCAAACCTCAAGGCGAATGGAACACAACGGAAATTACGCTCGACGGGCCGCACATCCGGTACGTGTTGAACGGCATCACGGTCGTGGACGTAAACGGGGACGAACTGGACGAACTGCGCCCGCGCCTCCGGCAGGGCTTTATCGTGCTGACCGAGCACAGCCACGCGGTGCAATATCGGAACATCCGGTTGAAGCCGCTTCCGTAGCCGACTATCGCGCGGAGGACGTTTCCAGGACGCGACCGGAGCGCCGATACGTTCATGGTCGGACCGGCTGTGTCGTACGCGCGATTGATTGGCGCCGCGCACGCGTAGTATCGTCCGTTTTGCCCGGCCGCAATCTCCCCAGGAGGCGAAATGACAGCCGAATCCCCCGAGATTTCCTGCGTCATTCCCGTCTTTAACGAGGAGCCCAATCTTCGGGAATTGCACCGTCGCACCGTGTCGACACTGGAATCCACGGGGCGGTCCTTCGAGATCGTCGCGGTGGACGATGGCAGCACGGACGGAAGTTTCGAGACTCTCCAGGAACTTCGCGCAACCGACCCGAGGCTGCGCATCGTGCGGCTGGCGCGGAACTTCGGGCAGGGCCCGGCGCTGTACGCGGGCTTCGCGCACGTGCGGGGCCGAATTGTGTGCATGCTGGATTCGGACCTGCAGAACCCGCCGGAGGAATTGCCCAAACTGATTGCGAAGATCGACGAGGGGTATGACTACGTGGGGGGACGACGGCGCGGCCGAAACGAATCGTTCGTCCGGCGTCTGGGGTCCCGCTTTCTGAATTTTGTGATCAAGCGGTCGACGCGGGTCGAGTTTCAGGACATGGGGTGCGCATTGAAGGCGTTCCGCCGTGAAGTGACGGACGTGCTGGCGCGATTCACCCACCACTCGCGGTACCTACCCGTCGATATTGCGTGGCTGGGCGTGCGCATGACGGAAGTGGATGTCGAACACAGCGAGCGGGCGGCCGGCGACAGCAAGTACGGCCTGTTCAAGCTGGTGCGCACCTCGTTTGATCTGGTTACCGGCGTGACCGCGGCGCCGCTCCAGTTCTTGGGCCTCTTTGGGTGCCTCCTGGCGGGGGTCGGATTCGCCATGGCGTTGCGCGTCGCCTATGTGCGGCTCGTCTACGGCGACACCACGCAGATTGCCACCGTCGTGGCGATTTTCTTCTTCCTGTCCGGCGTGCAGTTAATCGCAACCGGTCTGATGTGCGAATACATCAGCCGGATTTACATAGAAGTTCAGAACCGACCCTACTATGTGGTCAAGGAAATCATCGAATAGAACGCGGGTGGAATTGGCGCTCCCGAAGAAAGGCCGGCATGCCGTCTGATGTGATTCCGAGGGGGACGCCGCTATTTGACGCGGTCCCCGAGGATTCGATACGCAAATGGATCATCGAACAGCGCATTCTGCCGCTGCGGACCGTCCCGGGAATTGAGGAACCGAGGTGGGCGGATTACCACCTCTTCGAGATTCAGGCCCTTCACGCCAAGCCCGAAGCGGTCACACTCTGGGCGGCGGAGATTCCGTGCCTGCTGATGGCGCGGCGTCTGTCCTGGGACACGACGATTCTGGGCGTGCCGAACATGTCGCTCGATCACATCCTGTTCCCGAGGGGGACCGCTCTCGAGTCCGTGTGTGAAATGCTGAAGTCGGCCTGCGGCCGGTGGCGCGACGAAGGCAATCGTTTTATCGTGCACAAGACGTCTCCCTCGCATCTCGGCATTCTTACGGCCTTGGGCCGCGCGGGTTTTGACATGCTTTGCGTCCATCTTGATTACCTCGCAAACGCCGAGAAAGCGGCCTCCTTGACGACGCCACTGGAAGGCTACGAGTTCGGCGTGGCGCGGCCGGACGAAGAAGAGGCCGTCGCCACGCTCACGAGCAACAACTACGCGCTGATGGATCGCTTCCACATCGACCCGCTAGTCCCGCGGGACCGCGTGCCGCGGCTGTATCGGGAATGGGGACGCAACGCATTCCATGGCTACTCGGATGTGGTGTGGGTGGCGCGGCACCAGGGACGGGTGGTCGGCATCAGTTTTTGGTCGTTTCGCAAGCGAGTGTTCGAATTCACGGGGGTCGATTGCGCGCTGAATCAGTTAGGGGCGGTCGACGCGAGTCAATGGAACAAAGGGTTGTTCCGCCGGATCACGGGTACGGTTCTGGGGCACTTGCGCGAGCAGGGCGCCCGGTGGGGAACCATCAGTACGAACGTGTTGAACCACTCGCTGCAGCGCAGCGTTCAGGCGTTGGGCTGCACCATTCACGAGGCCGTCGTAACCTACCGCAAAGACTTGGCCAGAGAGTGATCCGGGCGGCGCGATGCAGTGTTCCCCGGTTTCGCCCGGCGGCGTCATCGGCCTTGAGCGGGGTGCAAGCTGCAATCGAGATTGTGTGCCGCTCAATGTAGACGCGGCGAGAACTCCGCGTCTGGCCTTAACCTCATTCGACCTCTCATGGGCACCTAATCGAATCGTTCTTCGCATCGTCATGAGCACGAGACTGAGGGGCGCTTGAGGCCGCGGAGGCGTTGCGGGCGCGGGCGGGCGTATGCTAAGGTTTTATGGTTTGGCGGCAATTCGCCATAGGTGATTGCCCGACGTGTCCGTGGCGCGTCGGGCCGGAGGTCTCCGCTTCATGATTCAAGATACCATGCGCAAGCATCGACGCCTTTTCATCGGGATTTTGCTTGTCCTGATTATCGGTCCGTTCGTGTTCCTTTTCGGGAACAGTTCGTACACCTCGATTTTTGATCGTGGCCCCAAAGTCGGCGGCGAGGCGGCGGTCGCGCTGGTAGGCGATCGGCCCATTTCTGCCGAGACGTTCCGGAACGCGGTGCTGTCGGAACGGCAGCAGCGCGCGCAGTTTGGGCAACCGGCGAGCATGCAGCAGCTCGTGGCGGACGGTACGGCGCTGCAGGTGCTCGAGGCGCTGGTGGGAAGCGAACTGATCACCAAGCAGGCAGAAGAAAGCGGATACGATTTCGATCGTGAGTACCTCGTCGAGAAGATGAAGGAGTGGCCGGAGTTCAAGAACGAGCAGGGACGTTTCGACCCGAAGCGGTGGAACGACGTCGTCCGCTCCAAGCAAAACTGGAACATGCTGTACGACATGGAACGGCGCCGGCTTGCGCGCAACCTCGTTCTCGAACGCGCCAAGGCCTCGGCGCGCGTGTTGGACGCCGATTTGCGAAAACAGTTCGAGGAGGAAAACACCAAACTGGAAGTCCGGTATATTGCCCTTGCGCCGAAGATCGAGCCCACCGAAGAGCAGATCAAGGAAACGTACGACGCCAACCCCGCGGCGTACCAGATACCCGAAAAGCGCGTGATCGAGTTCGTGCCGATCTCGATCGCGGCGCCGAAGCCCGTCATCGCGGATGAACTTGTCGAACGGGCGAGAAACGGCGAGGGTTTCGCCACGCTCGCCGCACAGCACTCGCAGGCCGGCTCGAAGGAGGACGGAGGGAATATCGGTTGGCTGACCGAATCGCCGACGTTGCCGGATTTTCAGCGGCCGGCGCTCGCGCTCCAGAAGGGCCAAGTCAGCGATCCCATCGAAGGGCCCACCGGCTACTACATCTACAAGGTCGAAGACGAGCGGACGAGCGCGGTGACGGGGCAGCGCGACGTGAAAGTGCGCGAAATCCTTGTTCGCGGCGAATTGTCCGAAGCGGAAGAAAAAGCGGCGCAGGAAAAAGCCGACCGCATTGCGGCTAAGGCCAAGGAAACCGGCGATCTGGCGGCTGCGGCGGCGGAGGCCGGACTCGAGGTCAAAACATCAGGCGAGTTTTCGTTCGATTCCCTGAACATTGAGAACATTCCCGATGCCGACGCGCGCATCATTCGCAATCGGCTCGGAGGCGCCGCCGCCGGTGAACTGACGGAGCCGATTCGCGCCATAAAGAACCTTTACGTGGCCAAAGTTGTGGAGGTAATCCCGCCGGTGCCGCAGCCCCTCGAAGCGGTGCGCGAGCGGGTGTTGGACGACACCGTGCGCCGGATTGAGTTTTCGGAGGAGCACCAGAAGAAGGTGCAGGAACTGGCGGAATCGATCCGGCAAAACGCCAAGACCTTGGACGACATCGCGGCCCAACACCCCGACCTTGACGCAACGATCGAAACGGTGCCCGCATTTACGGTGAAGGACTACAGCTTCGGCGCGGGTCCCTTGTGGAACCCGCGGGATATCTATGCGCTGTTTGCATCGAAGGAACCGGGCGCTATGGCCGGTCCGATAACGGACTTCCAGGGCAAGACGTATTTTGTGGAACTGGTGTCGAAGACCCCCCCCGACGACACCATGTGGGAAACGCAGTGGCCCGAGGAGGAGAAACGGATGCGTCAAATGGCGCTGGCGCAGGCCGAGAACCGCCGCCTGGAAGATTACGTGGCCCACCTTCGCGAACAAAGCCTGTATCAGGTCGATCACAACGTATTCATACAGATCATGGGGGCAGGCGAGGGCCAGGCCCAGCAAGGCGCTCCCGCAACCGCGCCGGCATTGCCGGACAAGAGCGAAGCTCCCCTGTCGGCTGAGGACGGCTCCGCGCCGTTCCAAGAGGGGGATGTGCCGCAGACAGAAGCTGTGGACGCTGAACCGACGCCGGAGAAGGCGGTTACCGAAGCCGCGCCGCCGCAGAGTTAGATCGTCACGCGCGATTTGGCAAGCCCGGCTTAAATGAAATGAACCGAATACCTCCGTGCGCCCCACTTTCGGCGAAGGCGGCACCACTGCACCTTGCCCGCCGAGCGCGGGGAGTATCGAAAGACTAACGACGCACCATCACGCGAGGTGGGACTCATCCATGTCGTATCAATTCCTTACCGTAGAACGCGATGACGCCATCGCGATAATCACACTGAATCGACCGAAAGCCAACGCTCTGTCGCTGGAACTGGTTTCCGAGATCGGAGGCGCCGTGGCCGAATTGGAACACGATCGCGCCGCCCGCTGCATCGTCGTGACCGGAGGCGACGGTCGCTTTTTCAGTGGGGGCGCTGACATTCCGGCGTTGCGCGACTCCCTCGTGGAGCCTTTCGCCAAGGGCTCGCCCCTGTCCGCCGGACTCGAGACCATGGACCGAATCGAATCCTGCACAAAGCCTGTCCTAGCGGCGGTGAACGGAATCGCGGTGGGGGGCGGCTGTGAGTTGGCATTGGCATGTCACATCCGGCTCGCGTCCGATGCAGCCCGGTTCGGTCAACCCGAGATCAACCTTGGCATCGTTCCCGGGTGGGGCGGGTGCCACCGGTTGCCGCGGCTGATCGGTGAGTCGCGGGCGTTGGAGTGGCTGTTGACCGGACGCATGGTGGACGCGCGAGAAGCGCATGAAGCGGGTCTCGTGTGCAAGGTCGTCCCCGCTGCGGACCTGATGCCGGCGGCGAGGGAACTGGCGGGCGAGTTGGCGAAGAAACCGCCGGTGGCCGTCCGGGCCTTGTTGCGGGCGGTCCGAGAGCGGGCGCTGCATCCGGAAAACGGCAAGGCGTACGAGGCAGAGGCCTTTGCCGAAGCCGCGGCAAGCGCCGATGCCGCCGAAGGGCTGTCTGCGTTTATCGAAAAACGGACCGCGCAGTTCTCGGGTACCTGAGATGTTGCTGCGCCGTACCGCCGCGTTCGCAATCCTCCTCGCGATTTCCTTTGCGCTCGAAGCGCTCGAGGCCGGAGCGGCCAAGGTCGACATTACGCCGCCGATCGGCACGCCGCTGAACGGCTACTTTGATCGGCTGGGACGCGGCGCGACAGGAGTCCACGATCCAGTCTGGGTGCGCTGCCTATACCTGAACGACGGGTCCGCTCCCGTGTTTCTGCTCAATGCCGACTTGTGCATCATCAATCGGGAGTTGCGCGCGCGGGTGTTGGAACTCGCGCCGAAGGACGTCCCCCCCCAGAATATCATCTTGACTGCAACCCACACGCACAGCGCCCAAGGCGGAATGAACAAGTCCCTGCTGGCGAGATCGATAGCGGGCCGGTTTGTGCCGGAGGTGCTGGAAGCGACGGCGGGACGGTTCGTCGAGGCGATGACGGCCGCGTACGAAGGGCGCAGACGGGCCACGCTGGGGTACGGCACGGCGATACAGCAGGGACTTTCAGAGAACCGACGCATACCCGGAGGACCGGTAGACCCGCAAATTGGTGTCATTCGGGTAGACGATTCCGACGGCCGCCCGATCGCCATAGTTGCCAACTTCGCTGCACACCCGACGACCGTAGGCGGAAACGACATGTTCTCGGTGTCGGCGGACTATCCCGGATTTTATTATGCGGAGCTCGAACGGTTGGCGGGCGGCTCCTGCGTGGCGATGTTCCTGAACGGGGCCGAAGGAAACCAACGCCCGGCCAACCCGGAGAATAAGGACGGGTGGTCGAGGACCGAATCCATCGGTCGCATGCTCGCGGCAAAGGTGATGGAGGCGGCGGCCTCGCTGACGTGCCGGGAAGCAACCGTACGCGTCGGCCATTCGTCGCCCACGCTTCCGCCGACACTCGCGTCCTCACTGATGCCATTGTCCACGACACTGGTGACGCTGGAGATCAACGACTTGCTGCTCACTTTCTTTCCGGGCGAGCCGTGTGTCGAGATTGGACTCGAAATGCGCCGTATCGCCCTTGAACGAGGGTACGCAGCCCAGTTTACCGTGGGACTGGCCAACGACCACCTGCTGTACTTCGTGCCGCGCGAGCTGTACCCAAGCCTTTACTACGAATCCGCGATGAACATGTACGGGCCGTTTATCGACTCGTGGTTCTATCGCGAGTTCGGGGCGCTGATGACTCGCGGAACCCAGCCGGACTTGAAGACGGACACGTCGACGGCGGAAGTCAGACCAATCGAAGGCGCGGTCGCGGTTGCGCTGTCCGGCACCGCGCGAGAGATCGGTTATGCACGGGGCGCCGCGTTCCGCGAGGCTGTCACGCAGGCGTTCGAGGACGCGATTGTGTCACCGTGTTCGGATGGACGGCTCACTCCGGAGAGCGGACTGTGGTCGTGGGCGCCGCCGTTCATCAACCGGGCGCCGCTTGCCCTTCCGCAGCTCGGTATCGGGGTGCGTCCGCTCCTGGCGGGATTGCCGGCGGACGTGATGGAGGAGTTGGACGGCATGGCGCTGGGCACGGGGCTGGCATTCGACGCGGTGTGGCTGACGCAGTGCGCACCGCTGATCCATGCCCAAACGGACAAGGACGCCGTTTACCGGTCGCCGTTTTGCACGATGTTCGCCGTTACCGGGGACAAGGCGGGGCCGGACGACATACTGGTCGGGCGCAATCTTGACTGGGAGAAGGACGAAGCGCCGGTTGTGATGGAAATCGGCCTGGCCGGTGCGCTTCGCTATCTTCAGATCGGCTTTTCATGGAACGCCGGCGTGTACTCGGGAATGAACGAGGCCGGATTGGTCGTATGCGTGGAACGCGACGAGAAGCTTGGCGCTCCGTCGCTGGACGGGCCGCCGGTCGAGTTCGTCCTGCGCGAAGCGCTTCAACGCGACCGCAGCGTTTCGGAAGTGTTGGCCCGGGTCGAAGCCGCGCCCCATCTCCGTGGATATCACGTGCTGATTGCGGACGCCCGCGGCGAGAACGCCCGTGTCGTGGACTTGGGGGCGGCCCGTACGACCCGATTGCCGGTGGGCGGTGTGCTATTGGGAACCGACCCCGCGTTCGCCGGCGACCCCGAAACGGCGGTCCGCTACACGCGCGCGAAGAACCTGTTGAATGCGGAACGCATTCTGGACAGCGCGGAGATGGAATCGGTCCTGCGGGACGCGGAGGCAGGACGCACGGGGCGGCAATGCATTCTGAATCCCCACACCCGGCACAGTGTCGTGTTTGAGCCGCGCGCGCGCCGCCTCCACGTTGCTTTTCCTGGTGGCGACGGCAAGCTCGGCACATCGAGTACCTTTGTACTGAGGCCCAATTCCCCATGAGCGAGGTCGTGCGCAACTACACCGGACAGGCCGGCTCGCGCAACGTACGACGAACCGGCAGGGCGCGCGGACGGGTGCGCGCAATCATCTTCGCGGCGGCCGTGTTGACGGGACTGATGTTGTGGTTGACGCGCGACAGCTATTCCGTTGTCGAGTGCATGCCGGCGGGCGCGCGATACACGCTCGTAATCACCGACCCGATGAACAGTCGCGCACGCATCACGGACTCATTGATTTGGTCGGCGTGGCCGGCGGGAGACCTGCAGGCGCAAGTCCGCCAGATGCTTACCCCGAAGACGGGTTTGCCACAATGGATCCTCAACAACCTTGTCACCGAGCACTTATACGTGTTGGGAAACGATCTCGATGCGTTCAGCGACGTGCTGGTCGTCACGAAAATGTCGCGCATCGGGTGTTTGCTGGAACGCCTGCACCGAATCGTGCCGGGGATTTCGAATGAATTCGCCGGCGGGCTGAGGCTCCGGGCGCTCGACGATCCGCGGATTTATTACGCGGTGCGCGGCCGCGTGCTCGTCCTCAGCCCGTCTCGCGCCCAATTGATTCAAGCGTTGACCCTGGCCGAGGGCGCGTCGTTCGACGAGGCCGTTTTCGAAGACCTTACGCTCGCCGGCAGCGAAGATATTCGCGGAACGATCCAACTGGTACCGGAGGACCCGGCCGGGGAAACCATCGAGTCTCTCGCGTTTGCGCTGCGGGTCGGTGAACTGGAAGGGCATGCGCGGGTCCTCGCGATTGTTCGTGATTCGGCCCAGGACCGGCTCGGGCCCCTGCTCAACGGCGTCAGCCCCCGGACACTGCAAGCCCCCGTGTCCGGGCCGGTTGAGATTTCGGTGGACTTCGCCAAGCCCGTCCGCGACGTATGGGCGAGTCTGGGGCACGCGTTTGAAGTGCCGTGGCTGAGCGCCGAGCGGTGGCAATCCTGGGAAGCGCCGGAGGAGCCCGCGCCGCGAGGCTTTGCCCAGATCATTACCGAACTGCTCGGGCCGCTTGGACCCGGCATCCGGCTGACGTGTCGCGGGTTCGACCTCAACGAAATGCTGCCGGTCCCCGAACTGGTATGCACGGTGGATGCCGATGCGCGCGCGATTGCCGATTCGATGGCCGTCCTGCCGCCTCCGCCTTCGGACGTTCAACCCTGGGACACCTACCCCCGATACGACCCCGAATCACGCACAGTGCGACTGCCCCTGATTGGGGGTCCGTCTATTGAGCCCACAGCCGGGGTATATGGCGGCGACCTCCTGTTCAGTTCGAGCCGCACGGTGGCCGAGCAGGTGCTCGCGGAACCGCCCAAACCCGAGGCGTTGCCCGGCACTGGAAACCTGTACCTGCGGGTGAAACCCGCGGACCTGGTGGAGGACGTCGTGGGTGCGCTGCGCTTGTTCGCCGAGGAGGGTCTGTTGCGCGGGTACTCAACTGAGACGTTCGAACAAGATGCGGTCCGGTGGATGCAATCCTGCGCCCGCATCCACGAGATGACAGCCCTGTGTTCGGTCCAGGGCGACACCCTGGACCTCGAACTGAAAGTCGTGTGCAGGCAAGGGTCGGGTGTTGCGTCCGGGGAACGCGACTAACCCGCATTTCTCACCAGTCGCCCCCCGTTGACGGGGGGCGACTGGTGAGAAATGCGGGCTAACCAACCGCTTGCGGTTATTGATGGGGAACGCTACGATCCGGCGTCAGCAACGGATCGGAAGGAATTCCGGATGCCCGAACCAGCGACATCAAATGCGTTAACGGACGAGGGGGCGGTTCCGCATGAGGACGCCTTTATCGTTGACGAAGCCACCGACGAGGTGCTGCGGCTGCACCTCGACAAGTTCGAGGGTCCGCTCGAAGTCCTGCTGTACCTCATCAAGGCCCAGGAAATCGACATCTTTGATATTCCGATCCTCAAGATCACCGAGCAGTATTTGCGATTTCTCGACGTGTTGCGGGAAGAGGACCTCGAGGTCACGGGGGATTTCCTGGTGATGGCCGCAACGTTAATCCAGATCAAATCGCGCATGCTGTTGCCGCCGGACGCCGACACGGGAGAGGACGACGAAGAGTTCGAGGATGAGGATCCGCGCCTGGAGTTGGTCCAGAAACTGCTCGAGTACCGGAAATTTCGCGACGTGGCTGCGCGCCTCCAGTGGCTCGAAGAGCAGCGGGCGAACTGGTACTCGCGCAGCGTAAGGCCGGCGATCGAGAAAGCCCCTGAGGAAGAGGAAGAGCTGCTCGAAGTCACCTTGTTCGACTTGGTGCAGGCCTTCAAAGGGTATCTTCGGATGTTCACCGAGGAGGCCCTGCATACGGTCGAATTGGAGGGCGCATCGGTCGACGAAAAGATCGAGCACATCGAAAACCGGATAGCGCGTGAGGGCAGCGTGGCGTGGTCGCAGTTGTTGAAGGAGTGCCGGAGCAAAATCGAATTGGTCTGCTGTTTTCTGGCCATCCTCGAATTGTGCCGAATGGGACGGCTGAGGGCGCATCAGCACCGGGCGTTCGAGGAAATCCGGTTGTATCCGGCTGTGGAGTCCCTGTCCGCGTGATTTCGCTCTGGCCTAGGCGCAGGCCGCCCACCTTGGGCCGGCAGGGCGAAAACGCTGCGGCTCGGTATCTGAGGAAGCAGGGGTTCAAGATCATCGAACGGAACGCGAAGCTCGGACCGTATGAGATCGACATCATTGCGCGCGAGGGGGATACGATCGCATTTGTCGAAGTCAAGACGCGGCGCAGCGACGATTTCGCGGACCCCGAGGTAAGCGTCACACCCGCCAAAGAACAGCATATCCGGAAGGCGGCGCGCCGTTACATGGAACGGCACGACGACGGCCGCACGTACTTCCGCTACGACATCGTCTCGGTGGTATTGCCGGACGCCGGAAAGCCGCGGATCACGCTGATTCGCGACGCGTTTCAAGAACGACCGCGACGGCCGTGATCGAAGGCGGCTTTGTGCGTTCGAGTCGGGCAGGTCGTTGTCTTGGTCGGTAGAGCTGATATACACTCGCGCCGGAGAGAGGAGACTCACCATGAAGCGAGCGGTCTTGCTTTTGATGCTGGGGGTTGCTGGTATGCCGGGATGTGCGCGTTATAAAGCGGGTGCGCCGCACGGCGCAATCGACGTGATCGCCCACCGCGGCGCGAGCGCGTACGCGCCGGAAAACACGCTCGCTTCGTTCAAGAAAGCCGAGGAAATGGGGGCGGACTGGTTCGAGTTGGACTGCATGCTGTCGCGCGACCACGAAGTCGTGGTCATACATGACGACACGGTCGACCGTACCACGAACGGCCACGGTTATGTTCGCGATCTGACGCTATACGATTTGAAACAACTGGACGCGGGGTCGTGGAAGGAGCCGGAGTTTGCCGGGGAGCGAATTCCGACGCTGGCCCAGGCGCTGGACTACGCGAAGTGGAAGATCGGCGTTTACATTGAGATCAAGAGCAGCGACGATGATCTGGAGCTTTTGAACGAGGTCATTCAGCGGGCGGAAGGGTTGAAAGAGGCGGACGCGGCATTTTATCGCGATCTGGTCGCGATGGCGGAGCGCGACGAAACGCGCAATCTCGTGCTCGTACGGAAGGTCATTGAACTGATCCGAGAACGCAAGATGAAACGGCACGTTGTCGTGCAGTCGTTCTCACCTGTCATCTGCGGTCTGGTCCGCGCCGAAGCGCCGGAATTGAGGGTCGAGTTCCTGGGCAGCGAAGACCCGGACAATCCCATCTCGTGGGAAAACTACGAACGGCTCGGGTATTTGATGCGGGTGCACGGATTCAATGTCCACAAGGATTCCCTCACCGTCGGCCGGCTAAAGGCATTCCAGGAGGCGGGGAAAACCGTCGCGGTGTACACCGTTAATGAGCGGGAAGAGATGGACAAGTTCGCGAAGTGGGGCGTAGACGGCATTATCACCGACAAACCGCAGATGGGGCTCACTGTATCAAAGTCGGTTGGACGCGCGGGCGGACCCAAGAAGCAATAGCGAATCTGCAAACGACCCTTGCCACGCTCGCGTCCATCGCGGGCGTTTTCTTATCCCTTCAGCGCGCCCAGCGTGATGCCGCGGGTGAGTTGTTTCTGTAGGACGACGTATACGAGCAGCGTGGGAAGCAGCACGATCACCAGCCCAGCGAACATCAGGCCGAAATCGGCCTTGTATTGCGCCTGCATACTCACGGCGGCAAGACCCAGCGGCAACGTCTTGTGGGTGTCCGAATTCACGAAGACGAGCGCGAGCAAGTACTCGTTCCAAATGCCCAGGAAATTGAAGATGGCGGCGGTGACCAAGCCGGGTTTGGCGAGCGGCATCATGACGTGGCGGAATACGCCGAATTCGCTGCAACCGTCGATGATGCCCGCTTCGCGCAAGGTGCCGGGCAGTGTCCGGAAGAAGCCGGTCAGCACGAGGATCGTGAACGGGAGGCTCAGCGCGATGTAAATCGTGATGAGGCCGGTGAACGAATCGTGCAGTTTAAGTTCGAGCCCGAGCGGCGCCAGCAACATAGAGCCCCACTTCGACAGGTGTGTGAACTGAAAGAAGAGCGGCACCAGCACCAATTGCGCGGGGACCATCAGACCGCTGATGAAATACAGGTAGAGCAGGCGGCTTCCGCGAAACGCGAACCGCGCGAGCACGTAGGACGCCATGGCGCCCGCGGCAAGAATGCCGAGAAGCGAGAGGGTGGTGACGAGTACGCTATTCACGAAATAACGGCTGAATTTTGAATCGATCCACGCTTTGCGGTAATTCGCCTCCACTTCCTCCCATGGCGTGGGACGCGCCGCCGCGGTGGCGCCGGGGCCGTCCCAGGCGCTGGCATCCGGGGGCCGCTCTTCCGAAATCGGCATGCCCACCAGCACCCACGGCGCGCCGAAGGGGTTCTTGACAAACTCGCGGGAACTTCGAAGGGAATTGGTGACTACCCAAATCAGCGGCAAAACAACCGCCAGGAGCCAGAGGGCGAGCAGCGCGTACAAGAAAGCGGATTTGAGCGTCGCGCCCATCAGTATTCAAGCGCCTCCTTGCGCGAGAGGCGCAGCGTAAACAGCGTGGCCACGAACACGAGCGCAAACATGAGGACCGCGACCGCGGCGCCATAGCCCACGTTGTACTCGCTGAACACCTTCTGGTACATGAGCGTCGCGAGCACGTGCGTCTCCTTGGTCGGCCACTCGTTGTCCATGATCCAGACGACATCAAAAAGTTTAAGGCAGCCGATGACGAGGAAGACGAGGCCGACGGTCAATACTTCTCGAATCAACGGCAAGGTGATGTGCAGGAATTGACTGGGCGCCGAGGCGCCGTCGAGTTTGGCGGCCTCGTAGTACGTCTCGGGAATTCCCTCCATCGCAGCGAGAAACAAGACCATGTAAAAGCCGGTCGCGGTCCACACGATCATAGGCACAAGCGAATAGATGAGATTCTGCTTGCCCATGAAGGGGATGGGCAATTCCGTGCGCGGCCAGCCGGTCCATTGCTGAAGGAGCGACAGGGCCCCGTTGATCACGCCGATATCGGTCGCACTGTAGAGGAGGAGCCAGAGTAGGGCCACCGCGACCGAAGAAATGACATTGGGAAAAAAGAAGGCGACCCGGAACAGGTTCGCGCCGCGTACCCGCCTGTGCAAGACCGACGCGAACAGGAGCGAGAGCGTGAGAATGAGGACGCCCGCGGCCGCCGTGATGAAGATATTGTGCCCCAATGCGCGAATAAAGACGTCGCGGTCGCGCAGCAGCGTCGTGAAATTCTGCAGCCCCACCCACCGCGGAGTGGATAGGCCGTCCCATCGTTCAAGACTATACGCGAATGCGCGCAGGCTGGGAAGTGTGACGAATAATGTAAACAGCACCAAGGCCGGCGCGAGGAACAGCATCGCAAAGATTCGTTGGTCCCGCCGATTCACGACGAGGCTTCCCCGAACGCCGCGGGGTCGTACGGAATGAACGATGGAATGATAACGTCCGGATCGGATTTGGCGGCTTGAAGGCCCGCGTCGAGCCGCCGCCCGAATTCTTCCGGTGTGATATCGCCCACCATGAGTGCGTACAGGCCCGGATTCGCCACCTGCTCTTTCCATTCCAGCAACAGTTCGGCGAGACGAACATTGAATATGCCGGGCGCGCCGCCGATCATCGCGTCGTTCATCATGTCGAGCACGGACTGCAGCGCGGGGCTGACGGCCTCGCGCGGGCAGGCGCCGTTCAGGGGCGAAATCGCTCCGATACTCCGGCCCATGTCCGGCGCG
This sequence comes from Candidatus Hydrogenedentota bacterium, assembly GCA_045863315.1. Classification (GTDB taxonomy): domain Bacteria; phylum Hydrogenedentota; class Hydrogenedentia; order Hydrogenedentales; family SLHB01; genus JABWCD01. The sequence continues at coordinate 17,907 of BTUX01000056.1, forward strand.
TTGCGGGGCGACACAAGGTAGCGCGCGAAGTCTGCCGCGACATCGGAGTAGCGGGCGTCGGCGGGCAGGTAGATGTATTCCATGCCGAGACCGTTGAACATCCTGGGATTGCCTTTGCCGCCTTCGACGGCGGGCACATTGAAGCAGCGCAGTTCGAAATCGGGCGGCGTCGACGCCTTCATCTCGTTCTCCAGCCAGATGCCGCAGAAAATCATGGCGGCCTTGTTATTGACAAATTCCAACTGGCTTTCGAGGTGCGTCATCGCCATTGCGCCGCGCTGAAAATGCTTGCGCGCCAGGTCCTGGAGCAGTCGCGCGGCCCACACGGCGCCGGGGTCCTGAAACGCGCCGGGCTCGAGCGCGTTCATGCGGTTGACAAGGGCAAGCCCGCCGCACCGCTGCGCGAGGGATACGTAGGTAAACCAGGCGTAATAGGGATACTTGCCCTGGAAGGTCAGCGGAGGAATCCCGGCTTCCGCGATTCGGGTGCATAGCGCGTCGAACTCGGCCCACGTTTTGGGCGGTTGCCAGCCGTGTTGCCGGAACAATTTGGCGTCGTACCAGCAGCCCCAGGCGCCGAACGCGCTCGGAATTGCGTAGACCTTTCCGTCGCTCGTGAAAGCGTCGAGCGTTCCCGGAATGAATAGCTCGCGCCACGGCTTATCGGAACCCGGAGCAGGTTGCGCAAGCGCCTCGTCGAACGGATTGAGTTTGCCCGCGGCGATCATTTTCCAGACCGGCAGTTGCTGATCGAGTATCAGGTCCGGCGGATCGCCGCGCAAAATTCGCGGCTTGATCTTGTCGCGCATGCGGGGATCACCCCAAAGATGGACCTGGACCCCCTCTCCCGCCCGTTCGGCGTTGTACGCCTCGGCAATCTTTTTGTGCCAATAGATGCCGTATCCGCCTTCGAAAATAGCTGCCTCGACGATGCGCGCATCGGAAGCCGAGAGGGTTCGGGGCCGCACGGCGTCGCATGAGCCCAGGATCACGGCGAGACCGGACACCAGACCGGCAAGATTTGAGAATCGGATTGAACGCACTCAGCGATTTTAACTTGGTCGCCTAATGCGCACAAGAGTGGGGATCACCCGCACTCAAGCAGAATTGACGGCGGTTGGCCGAGCCAGGATTTGGTATACTTGGGAGGAAACCGGCGGTGTCGGGAAACGAGAGGGGAGAAAAGATTTCGCGGCGCACCGTCCCGCCCAGCGCCGGAATTCCCGCGCTGGGCGCGACTTTTCGTCGATTTGCTGTCTTGGTACGTGCAAATTCAGACGTGTCCGAGGAAGGTGGTTGAGGGGGAATTGCATGAACGATTCGCCGATAGTCTCGACGGTTGATTTCGACGCGGTCGAGCAGTGCCTTGAAGTCGGCAGACCGGCCGTCTTGTATATCGACAAGCGAATCGGCGGCGAATGTTCCGTCCGGGTCATCATCCGCGGCTGGCAACGGGGTAGTTATGTGTTGCTCGACACACCGTCGCCCGAGGGTCTCGGCGTGGGCACGCGTCCGGGCGACCCCTGCCGGCTTCGGTTTCTGGCCGACGGCGACGCATGCAGCCTCGACGTTACGTTGCAGGAGTTGGGCTCGGGGAGAAGCTTCAGTTATCTCCGCGTCACCTGGCCGCACCACATGGTGTTGACGCGGGTCCGCAAACATCAGAGGCTGCGCGTGCGCATTCGCTGCGTGCTCACGGTCGCGGAAAACCAACGGATCGAGGGCGAGATCAACGATCTGAGCGCGGGCGGATGCAGGATCGAGTTGGATCAAGCGCTTGACCAGGGCACAAAGTTCAAACTCTCGTTCGAACTCCCGGACGGGATGAAATACGAGGACATCGCGACCACCGCCTGCGCATCGGGCAGTTTCGCCGGCGGGGCCTGGATTGGCTGCAAGTTCGACGACTTACCCGAACCATTGCGGTACGAAATTGATTTTTTTGTCGCGTGGGAAACGGCGCGTCATCGAAGCGGGCAAGGCGGGAACCCGAACGTGCTCGTGATCGCCCCGGATTTGGGCGAGGCGGCGAAACTGCGACAGACCCTCTTGACACAAGGATATGAAGCAACTATTGCGCCGAGCGTGGTCGACGGATTCTTCTGGCTGCGCACGGCGTGCCCCGGCGTGCTTCTGCTCCATACACGCCAAACCCATTTCGCAGCGCGGGACATCGTCCAGGCCGTCAGGGACACCCGTTCACTGCGCGGACTGCCGGTCATCGTGTTCGGTTGCCCGGAGGCGCAACACGCCGCGCTCGTTCAAGCGGGGGCCACCCAATGCCTCGTGGCGGACGCGCCGGGTTCCGAGATCGTGTCGGCAGTCGCGGCCTGTCTGAAGCAGGCCGCCAAATTGACGGCGGCGCAGGCACAAACCGCCGGACCTTAGCCCGGATTTTTCACACCCGCGGGCCATGAAGGATACAACTTCGTGCGGCACACACCTTTATGCAGCGACAGGGAAAACGGGCTGTTGGTGTGAAAAATCCTCGC
>BTUX01000057.1:0-20197 GCA_045863315.1 Candidatus Hydrogenedentota bacterium
GGATCACGAGCTGGGTGCTGCACGTTATTGTGGCGGCAATCCTACTTCAGACGCTTTTCTTCAAGTTTACCGCCGCCGAAGAGTCGGTTTACATCTTCACGACGCTCGGCATGGGGCCCTGGGGTCGAATCGAATCCGGCATTGCGGAGCTGACCGCGGCGGTCCTGCTGCTCATCCCCTCTACAACCGCCATCGGCGCCTTGCTGTCGCTGCCGGTGATCAGCGGCGCCATCATGAGCCACCTGACAAAGCTGGGCATCGTCGTGCACAATGAGGGGGGTTACTGTTTGTGCTGGCGCTCGTGGCGTTTGCGTCCAGCGCGATTGTCCTCGTCTTTCGGCGCAAGGAGCTGCCCCTGATCCGAGGCAGGTTCTAAGCGCCATCCCCCGGTACGGAAGGAGAAAGCTTGATGGCGGCGCGACTGAACACGGTTAACGAATGGCTCGAGGCGGATGGTCTCGGCGGATTTGCGATGGGCACGGTAAGCGCCATCCGCACGCGGCGGTATCATGCCGTGCTGTTGACTGCGAAAACGCCGCCTACCGGCCGGGTTGTGCTCGTCAACGGATTTGATGCATGGGTGACGACGCCCAACGGCAACTATCCCATCTCCTCCCAAGTGTACGACCCCGGCGTCCTGGCGCCGAGTTCGTGGCAGCGCATCGAATCGTTCACAGCCGAGCCATGGCCCACATGGCGATATCGGCTCGAAGACGGCACACAGGTGGTCCACGAGTGTTTTGTGCCGTACGGGCACGCGGCTGCCGTGCTGACGTGGCGCACCGACGGCGATGCGAGCCCGTGCACGCTGTCCGTCCGACCGTTCATCTCGGGCCGCGACTACCACAGTATGCACAAGGAAAGCGCCGGCTATCGCTTCGACCCCATCCTGACGGGCGGAAAAGTCATCTGGCGCCCCTACGATCATATGCCGTCCATCCATTCGCTGACGAACGGCGATTACATCCACGAGCCGAGTTGGTACCGCAACTTCGTGTACGAGGAAGAGCGGGCGAGAGGGCTCGATTACATGGAAGACCTCGCCTCGCCCGGGGCGTTCCGGTGGGACCTTTCACAGGGAACCGCGGCGTGGATAGTCGCCGCCGAGGGCCACGAGCGGATTCTGGGCGCGCCCAACGCCCCGGCAATCAGCATCGCGGACGGTCTGCGCCACGTCGAACAGACGCGCCGCACCGCGTTTGCCCATCGACTCGATCGTGCCGCGGACACCTATATCGTCCGGCGCGGATCGGGCAAGACGATCGTGGCCGGCTACCCCTGGTTTACCGACTGGGGCCGGGACACCTTCATCGCCATGCGCGGATTGTGCATTTCAACCGGGCGCATGGACGAAGCGAGGCAAATCCTCCTCGAGTGGTCGGGGGCGGTCCTTGACGGCATGCTGCCCAACTTTTTTGCGGACCAAAGCGAGGTCCCCGAGTTTAACACGGTCGATGCGTCACTCTGGTATATCGTCGCCGCGCACGAGTTCCTCGAACGGGCCGCCTCCAGCCGCATGGCGCTGGACGATGGCGACGCCCACAGGTTGCGCTCGGCAATCGAAGCGATACTCGCGGGGTACTCGCGAGGGACACGGTACAACATTCGAATGGACGACGACGGCCTCCTTGCGGCGGGTCAGCCGGGCGTTCAACTGACGTGGATGGACGCCAAAGTGGGGGACTGGGTGGTAACGCCGCGCATCGGCAAACCGGTCGAGGTACAGGCGCTTTGGCTCAATGCGCTGCGCATCGGCGGTCGCTTCTCGCAAACGTGGGACGAGTCGTATCGGCGCGGGCTCGATTCGTTTCATAAACGCTTCTGGAACGAACAATTTGGCCGGCTCAACGACGTGGTCGATGTGGATCACCAGCCCGGCGCAATTGACGCGTCATTCCGTCCCAATCAGATTCTGGCCGTCGGCGGCCTGCCGTTTTCCGTACTCGAGGGGGACCAGGCGCGACGCGTCGTTGATGCCGTGGAATCGCATCTGTTGACCCCGATCGGGCTGCGCTCGCTGGCGCCAGGCGAGCCAGGATACCGGGGACGGTACGAAGGTGGAGTGGCGGACCGCGACGGGTCGTACCATCAAGGTACCGTCTGGCCCTGGCTGATGGGGCCTTTTGTCGATGCGTGGGTGCGCGTCCGTGGGAACACGGCGGAAGCCCGCGGGGAGGCGCGCAGGCGCTTCCTCGATCCCCTTCTTGCGCACCTCGACCACGCCGGTCTGGGTCACATTTCGGAAATCGCCGACGCCGATCCGCCGCACACCCCGCGGGGCTGCCCGTTTCAAGCGTGGTCCGTCGGCGAGGCGCTGAGGCTGCACTACGACGTGCTGGGGAAGTAGTTCATACCCGGCAATACCGGAGGCACCCAAGATGAAAGGTTACATCACGATGCGAACGGCATTTGCATTGGCAGTTCTCGCGCTTGCAGGGGCCGCCATTCCACGAACCGAAGCCAATCCGGCGGACTTCACGTTGAAAGAAGCCGGTGGCGACAAGTCGATTACGCTGTCCGAGGCGAAGGGTCGATACGTCGCGCTCCATTTCCTGCTTAAGACCGAGTGCCCGATTTGCCTCAAGCATACGCAAACGTATCACGCGCGTGGCGCGTCGGTGCCGGGAGTCGAGCACGTCTTCATTAAGCCGGACGAAGAATCGGACACGTTGAAATGGGCGGCGGGTCTCTCGCCGGAAGACAAGGCGAACGCTCCGGTCATTTATCGCGACCCCGATGCCCGGCTCGCCGATGAGTTCGGCATTCCGAACGGATACGAGTTCCACGGCGAGGTCGTACATTATCCTGCATTCGTTCTGATTGGGCCCGACGGCAATGAAGTCTTCCGGCACGTCGGAAAGAGTACGGCGGACCGATTCAGTTTCGACAAGTTTGCAGCGAAGATGGAGGAATTGCGGACGCCTCCGTCGGTAAAACAATACAATCTCGACAAGTCGGGCCTCGCACTGCAAGGATACGATCCGGTCTCGTATTACAAAGGAAAGCCCGTCAAAGGCTTGAGTAATCTGGCGACGAAATCGGGCGGAGTGGTATATCAATTCGCCAACGAGTTGAACCGCGAAGAGTTCCTTGCCGACCCGAAGAGGCACATGCCCGCGTACGGCGGCTGGTGCGCGACAGCCATGGTCGAGGGTAAGAAAGTCGAGATCGATCCTCAGAATTACAAAATGACCGATGGACGCCTGTTCCTGTTTTATAAGGGTCTAATTGTCAATGCCCTTGGCGATTGGAACAAGAACGAGCCACAAAACATCGCGAAAGCCGACGATCATTGGAAGCGAATCGCCGGCGAGTAATTCTCCTTGAACCGGTAGGTGCCAGGCCCGTCTCGCGAGGCGGGCCTTGGTTATTGGGCCCGCCGTAGGCCTGCTTCAGGGTGCGGGCATGTTGATTCATCTGCGGTTTTGACCTAGCATCACCTTGTTTGTTCATGACCACACTTTCCATGGGCTGAAGGGTCCTTTGCCGCGAAAAGTAGTCAACAGCATGCAGATTGCCGACAAAGCGCCGGAACGGGTCGACGTATGGCGCATGTTCGACCGGATTGCGCCGCGATACGACCTGCTCAATCGTCTCCTTTCGATGCGCCGCGATGTGGCGTGGCGAAAGAGGCTGGCAACGCTGTTACCGAAACGCGATCCCCTGACGGTGCTCGATCTCGCCACGGGCACGGGCGACGTTCTCCTTGCGTTGCGGCGAAACTGCGCGCGAGTTCGGTCCGGCGTGGGCGTGGACATGGCAGGCAACATGTTGAAAATCGGCAAGGAGAAATTCGAGTCGAAGGGCGACGCGAGTGTCCTCCGCATGGTGCGGGGCGACGCCACGCGGCTGGCCGTCGCCGAAAGCTCGTTCGACGCGGTGACGATTGCGTTTGGCATTCGTAACGTGCTCGATGTGGAGGCGGCGTTGCGTGAGATGCGCCGCGTCCTCAAACCGGGAGGCCGCGCGCTCATCCTCGAGTTTTCGCTTCCGGCATTCGCGCCGTTGCGCGCCGGGTATCTCTTGTATTTTCGCCACGTGCTGCCGCGCATCGGCGGGCTGGTGTCCGGCGATGCGTACGCCTATCGCTACCTGAACCAGACCGTAGAGACATTCCCTTACGGAGAAACCTTCTGTGAGCTGATGCGCAAGGCCGGCTACCAGGATGTGCGCGCGCATCCGCTGACATTCGGCATTGCTACAATTTATCAGGGAGACAAGTGAAAGTTACGAGTTATGAGTGGCGAATTACGAGTGATGAATCAGGCAGACTGGAATGTCTTGGGCGTATACTTCGGTAGAGCGTTTTCTTTACAACTTACAACTTGTAACTCATAACTCGAACCTCTTGCACCTATGACCGCCCCAATTCTATATCCCGGTATTGTTGAATCGGCCGCGGCCAAGCGGACACTGGCCTCGCTGCTGGAACAGGCATTCGAGTCTACAACGCGACCGTCGACGGGCCGTCGCGTCCTGCGCGTCGAAGTACCCGTCGAAGGCGTCGATCCGCTGACTTGGCTGTATGCGCAGGGACAGCGGTCGCGCGGGTACTGGTGCGGCCGCGACCGCGATTACGAACTGGCGGGGGTCGGTACCGCGGACATTCTGACCGCCGAGACCGACTGCGATTACGACGCGCTCTTCGAACGATTGCACGAAGGCATTTCCTCGGTGCACCCGCACCTGCGATACTACGGCGGCATGCGGTTTAGCCTGCGTCACGCCCCGAGCGAGAAGTGGAAGCCGTTCGGCGCGTATCGGTTTGTGCTGCCGCGGTTCGAGGTGCTGTCGCGCGGCAATCACACTTATTTTGCCTGCAACGCCATGCTCGATTCAGAGGCTTCGGATTTGCTGCCCAAACTCCTCGAGGGCTTGGATGCGATGCCTTTTCCCGGCTCCCCTGGCGAGACGGATACGCCGCCGGCCCTATCGCGCACGGATGTCCCAAACGCTTCAGTTTGGGACACCGAAGTGGGCCGTGCGCTCGCAGCGATGAGGGAGGGCAAGTTCGAGAAGGTCGTTTTGGCGCGCGAGACACGGTTCGAGTTCCCGGCCCCCGTAGATCCCGTTGCGTTGTTGCGGCGCCTGAGCGCGACGGCCCGGCCGTGCTACCGATTCTGTTTTCAGCCCAAGGCCGGCGCGGCGTTCGTCGGCGTTTCGCCGGAACGGCTCTACAAACGGCAGGACCGTTTCATTCGCAGCGAGGCCGTAGCCGGCACGCGACCCTGTACCGGCGATGACGCACGCGATGCCGCGTTGGGCGACGAGCTGCTCCGGAGCGAAAAAGACATTCGCGAGCACCGACTCGTGCTCGACGTCATTCGCGATGAACTGGCCGCCCGCTGTCATGCCTCCCATGCGGACGACTCCGTCACCGTACTGCGCACGGAGCGGTGCCAGCACCTGTACGCGCAGGTTGAAGGCATACTCCATCACTTCAATACGGATGCGGAATTGCTGGCCGGCCTGCATCCCACGCCCGCCGTCGGCGGATATCCAAAAGAAGCGGCGCTGCGCTGGATCGCCGACGCAGAGGACTTCGACCGCGGCTGGTATTCGGGACCGGTCGGTTGGGTCGGCTGCGATTCCGCTGAGTTTGCGGTCGCCATTCGTTCCGCGCTTGTCACCGACGACAGGGTTTCGGTGTACTCGGGCGCGGGCATCATCGACGGGTCCGAACCTCGAGACGAATGGGGCGAACTGGAACACAAAATCAGCCAGTTCGTGAGCCTCTTCGAAAGCGCATGAACGCCGACGCTTCCACCGCCAATACCCTCTGGGGCGCTCTGATTGTCGAGGAACTCGTACGCTGCGGGGTGCTGACCTTCGTGATATCCCCGGGATCGCGATCCACCCCGCTGACCTTCGCGGTGGCCCGAAATCCGCGCGCGAAGTCCATCGTCCACTTCGACGAGCGAGGCGCCGCTTTTTTTGCGGTGGGGTTCGCGAAGGCCGCCATTCACCGATGCGCACTGATTTGTACGTCCGGCACCGCTGTGGCGAATTACCTGCCGGCCCTCGTGGAGGCCGCGCAGTCGCGAATTCCGCTCATTGTGCTCACCGCGGATCGTCCTCCAGAACTAATCGATACCGGAGCAAACCAGACTATCAACCAAACCGGCATTTTTGGACCGTACGTACGCTGGAGCCACACCTTGCCGTGTCCTGACGCCTCGATTCCGGTCGAGGCGCTTCTGACGACGGTGGATCAGGCTGTGTGTCGCGCGCGACACGAACCCGCCGGTCCCGTTCATCTGAATTGCCCTTTCCGCGAACCCCTCGTGCCAGGTACCCCCTCGGACTCGCGCATCGTGTTCCCAACACAATTGGAGACATGGTCGCAGAATGGCAGGCCGTACACCGAGTACCTCGAGCGGCCGTCCTTTCCTATCGATTCATACGCCGAGGCACGCTGTGCGAAAATCATCCAGGGCGCAAGGCGCGGACTCATTCTGCTGGGCGGCGCTCTCTACGGGTTCGGTGCGTCGTTGGATAGCGGCTGGCTCAGCCGGATGCGGTGGCCGGTCTGGGCCGACATCACGTCGGGCCGGCGGGCCGATCCGAACATTCCATCGATGATTCCGTATTACGACCAGGCGCTTTTGTCGCCCAAGGTCCGAAAGCGGCTCACCCCCGATGTCGTGTTGCATATCGGCGGTTCGATGACGTCAAAACGCGTACTCGAATTCCTTCGCGATTTTCCGCCCGATCACTATATCCGCGTGGTCGACCACCCCTTGCGCGACGATCCGTCGCATCGAGTCACTGTAAGGGTCGTCGTAGATGCCTATCAGGCATTTCTCGATCGCTTGCCGGCGCCTAAATGGGCTGGCGCACGACGCTGGCTGCATGAGCATCTTGAAGCTGGCCGAATCGCGGGACGCGCAGTCGATGCCGCGCTCAAGAATTCGCGATCGCTCAGCGAACCTGAAACGGCGCGTTTGGTGGCATCGAAGACGCGATCGGGCGACGCCGTCTTCGTCGGCAACAGCATGCCCATTCGCGATTTCGACATGTTTGCCTTTGGCGGGGCCTGCGCCGACATCGTTGCGAACCGCGGCGCGAGCGGGATCGATGGAAACATCGCGACGGCCGCCGGCTATTCGCGCGCACGCAAGTCGCACGTGGTCGCGGTTATTGGCGATCTCGCGGCGTTGCACGATCTCAATTCGCTTGCCCTATTGAATAAAAAGGGCGTCCACGTCACCCTTGTCGTCTTGAACAACGACGGTGGCGGGATTTTTCAATTGATGCCGATTGCCGAACACAGGGACGTCTTCGAAGACTTCTTCGGCACGCCGCATGGACTGCGGTTCAAAGACGCGGCGGAAATGTTTGGGCTGGACTACGCCCGGCCCAAGTCCAGGCGAGAATTTCTCGCCGCGTTGAACGCGGGCCGACGATCGAAGCGTTCGTCCGTGATCGAAGTGATCACCGACCGGGAGCAGAACCTCCGCCTTCACCGGAACATAGGGGAGACCGTCGTTGCGGCGCTGGAACAACCATAGTTTGCCTCGGGCGACGTCCGGCGCAGTACCGGACCCCCTACGCCGGCAGTAACGACTTCGATGCCTGTACGCCTTTACTATCGGCTTGAGGGAGACCCTGAAAAGCCGCTCTTGATACTGCTTCACGGTTTCCTTGGTTCCCATCGTGATTGGTCGCCCATCGTCGAAGCCCTCCGCCACTCCTATCGGCTTCTGGCGATGGATCTGCCCGGACACGGCTATACGCGTGTCACGGGAGGGACGGACGGCTACACCTTTCCGGCTGCCGCGACCGCGATGATTGACATCGTGGATTCGCTGGACGCCGCCACGTTTTCCGTCATCGGCTACTCGATGGGCGGTCGACTTGCGCTGTATCTCGCGTCGATCTATGCGATGCGCATCGATTCGCTTGTTATCGAATCCGCCTCGCCCGGACTTCGAAGCGCGGAGGAACGCGCCGCGCGCCGCGCACAGGACGAGCAATGGGCGCGGATGCTGGATCGGGGCGATATGGCAACCTTCCTCGACCACTGGTATGCCCAGCCGCTGTTTGAATCCCTTCATCGCGACGAGGCTCGGTTTAGCAAGCTGCTTGCAGATCGCATGAACAACCGGCCGCACGAGTTGGCGATGGCGCTTCGCGGCATGGGCCCGGGCAGTCAGCAGCCGCTCTGGAACGAATGGGCGGGCAACCATATCCCCACGCTGCTGGTTGTAGGCGAGGCTGATGCGAAGTACCGCGGGATCGCGGACGAAATGGCCTCCCTGTGCCGCGAGGCGGTCGTCGAACAAATCCCGGGAAGCGGCCACAACGTGCACTACGAGCGGCCCGATTCATATACTACCTCGTTAACGCGGTTTCTTGAAGGCAAAGGAGGAATCTCTCATGGCCGGGATTAGATGGCGCGTCGCCGGCGACTATACCGACATCAAATATCAAAAGGCCGAAGGCATCGCGAAGATTACGATCAATCGCCCGCACGTGCGCAATGCGTTTCGTCCGCTTACGGTGGACGAGATGCAGGACGCGCTTCGTGACGCGCGGTTTGACGAACAGATCGGCGTCGTCATACTTACCGGCGAAGGCGAGAAGGCGTTTTGTTCGGGGGGTGACCAGAAAATTCGCGGCGACGCGGGCTACAAGGACGAGAAGAAAAAAACGATGCGGTTGAACGTACTCGATTTTCAGCGCCAGATTCGCACCTGTCCGAAACCGGTGATTGCGATGGTGGCGGGGTATGCCATCGGCGGCGGGCATGTGCTACACCTGATGTGCGACCTGACCATCGCAGCGGACAACGCGATCTTCGGCCAGACCGGCCCGAAAGTCGGCTCGTTCGACGGGGGCTACGGAGCGAGTTACATGGCGCGCATCGTGGGCCAGAAGAAGGCGCGGGAAATCTGGTTCCTCTGTCGGCAGTACAACGCAAAACAGGCGCTGGCAATGGGCCTCGTCAACACCGTCGTGCCTCTGAAGCGGCTGGAAGCGGAAACGGTGAAATGGTGCCGCGAAATTCTGGCGAATTCGCCGATGGCGATTCGCTGTCTGAAATCCGCGCTCAACGCGGATTGCGACGGCCAGGCGGGATTGCAGGAACTTGCCGGCAATGCCACCCTGCTCTTTTACATGACGGAAGAAGGACAGGAAGGCCGCAATGCCTTTAACGAGAAGCGCAAACCCGACTTTTCCAAGTTCAAGCGTTTTCCGTGACAACCCCTACCTCCCCAATGCGCAACCGCGTTCGCACGATGGGTCGAATCGATTGATGTTCGGGTGCATCAAAAACCGTGCCCATGTCAAGTCTGTGTTGTCGCTGCCGCCCCGTGTCTTGCTTCCGCATTCGGGTCTTCGAAGGGTGCTGCCGTGAACGCTGCTGTCTGGATTTCCGCGGCGCGGCCGAAAACGCTGCCGGCCGCAGTGGCCCCTGTCCTGATAGGCACGGCTATCGCCTATGCCGATTCGGGATCAATTCACGCGATCTCGCTGCTCTGCGCGCTGCTCGGCGCGATTCTGATTCAAATCGGCACCAATTTCGCCAACGATTACTACGATTTTGTGAAAGGAACGGATACTGCCGAGCGTATCGGTCCGGTGCGGGCCACGCAGGCGGGGCTGGTTTCACCAAGCGCCATGCGACGGGCTTTCCTGCTGCTGTTTGCCCTCGCAATGCTGCCTGGCGCGTACATCGTGTATCGCGGCGGATGGCCGTTTGTCGTGATCGGACTTGTGTCGATTGCCTGCGGCATCCTCTACACGGGAGGTCCCTTTCCGCTCGGTTACCTGGGTCTCGGCGACATTTTCGTGTTGGTGTTCTTCGGCCCCGTTGCCGTGGGCGGCACGTATTACCTTCACACTCTGCGCATCACGCCGGAGCATATCGGCCTCACTCCGTTCGACGTGCTGATCGCGGGACTTGCGCCGGGGCTAATCTCCGTCGCCTTGCTTACCGTCAACAACCTCCGGGACATCGAGCAGGACCGTGCCGGCCGCAAACGCACCCTCGCCGTTCGCTTCGGTCGGACCTTTGCACGAGTGGAGTACGCGAGCTGCGTCTTTCTGGCGGGTGTGGCCGTCCCAATATACTTCTCCTTCGCATCCGACCGGTCCTTCTTCCTTCTGGTTCCTGTTTGCGTTCTTGCCGCCGGCCACAAGCCGCTGCGCGCTGTATTCACCCAGATCGACGGCCCTATACTCAATGACGCGTTGGCGGCCACAGGCAAGCTGCTGCTCGTGTTTAGCGTCGTGTTCGCCTTGGGTTGGATTCTATGAGCCCCGTGCATGTCCGATTCTACCGGTACAAACTTCCATTGGTCCGTCCGTTGGTATTGAAGGACAAGGCGATCACGCAGCGTGAGGGTTGCATTGTTGCGGTCGAAACGGACGCGGGCGTGACGGGCTACGGCGATATCGCGCCGCTGTACGGTTTCAGCCGAGAGCGCCTGGAAGATGCGGTGGGCGCAGTCCGGGAACAAATAAACGTCTTGAAGCGCCGGGCCCAGCCGGATTCGTTTCGCGCCTTCGACGGGCTTCGCTATCGCGACAAGGTCCCGCCCTCGGCACGGTTCGGTCTCGAGTCCGCCTTGCTCGATCTTGCGGCGAAATTGCGGAAACAGCAGCCTTGCGAAGTGTTGTCGGCCGACCCTCAATCGCGTCCCCGCATCTGCGCGTTGTTGAACGGTCACCGCGAAGAAACCGTCGCGCAGGCCCTGGACAGCGCGTCACGCGGATTTGCCGCCGTCAAACTCAAAGTAGGCCGTGCGCCATATTTGGAGGACATCGCGACCGTGCGCGCGGTGCGCGAGGTGCTGCCGGAGTCGGTTGCAATCCGGATCGACGCCAACCGCGCCTGGCCGCTTGAAACCGCGGTGCAGGTTGCGGGGGCTGTCGCCGACTGCGGCGTCGCTTACATCGAAGAGCCGGTGAATCGCGTCGAGGATTTGCGCGAATTCGCGCGCAAATCGCCGGTTCCCCTCGCGGTCGATGAAACGCTACAGGAAGCCGGTTGGCATCGATTCCTGGAGTGGCAGCCCTCGCTTCGGCGAGGAAGCGCGGAGGCGGGCGCCGAAGGCCCGCATTTGGCCGCGGCGCTCGCCGCACGGGTGTGGGTGATCAAACCCACGTTGACTGGAATTCCGATCGGCTATCTGGCGCGAGTCCTGCGCGACCCGGAGTTTGACGCAAAGATTGTCTTGAGTTCATCATTTGAATCGAGAATCGGATGGGTCGCGCTTGCGAACGTGGCGGCCTGCTCCGAATCGCGGGGGCTACCTGCCGGATTGGACACGGCATCCTGGTTCCGGTCCGACCTACTGCATGCGCCGCTGCCGATAGTGAACGGGCTGGTCGATCTGGCGGCGGCCAACGCAAATGCCGCGCTCTTTGATCCGACTGGATGGGAGGAGTTCGTGCCGGATGATTGAATCGTCCTGGCCGCTGGCGAAGGCCGCACAGCGATTCGCCGACACGCCCGCGCTCACCGGCGCGCCCAGGAACTATGCCTACCGCGAGTACGCGGCGGCAGCCGCTCGCGTTGCGGCCGCCCTGCGCGTTTCAGGCATAGGTCCCGGCGATCGCGTGGCCATTCTCTCGCTTCCGAGCACGGAAGTGCCCGTGCTACTCATGGGCTGCCTGCAATTGGGCGCCGTCGCTTGCCTGCTGAATACGCGAATTCCCCGGCACGGCCTTGCCGAGCAGATTCATCGCGTCAGCGGCAGGCTTCTGTTGGTGGACGACTTCTTCTCGATGGTCCGGCTCGGCCACGTACCCACGCTTCGAATGGACGACGTGCTGAGCGCGAACGTTCGCGAAGAACCCCCGTCACCGGAGTTTCGCCTGGACCAGGCGGCCACGATCTTGTTTACCTCCGGCAGCGCCGATGAGCCTAAGGCGGCCCTGCACACCCTTGCCAACCACTGTTACAACGCCGTGGCATCCAATGAAAACATTCCAGTTTCGACGGGCGACCGATGGCTCATGTCATTGCCCCATTACCATGTTTCCGGCCTCGGCATTCTGTTCCGCTGTCTGTTCGCAGGAGGGACGGTCGCCGTTCCCGAGAGCGGCGAGCGACTGGAAATCACGCTGACGAAGTTTGGGATTACGCACGTCTCCCTCGTGGGAACACAACTATTCCGCCTCTTGCAGTCCGCCGAAGGCGTAGACGCGCTCAAACGGCTGAAAGCGATCCTCGTCGGCGGCAGCGCCATTCCCGGGTCGCTCCTGCGACAGGCCCACGAATTGGGCCTGCCCGTGCACGTCACCTATGGCATGACCGAGATGGCCTCGCAAGTCACAACGACGCCCCCCAATGCCTCCCTCGACACATTGCTGACTGCGGGCCGGCCGCTGCGCCCGGACTGCATCACAATCGCCGAAGACGGAGAGATTCTCGTGCGCGGCGTCACCTTGTTTCGCGGATACGTCGACCGGTCGGGCGTGCACCTGCCGCTCACCCCGAACGGCTGGTTTCCAACGGGCGATCTCGGTCGCTTTGATGAGCAGGGAAATCTATGCGTCGCGGGCCGAAAGGACAACCTCATCATATCCGGCGGCGAAAACATCCAGCCCGAAGAGATCGAGAAGTGCCTGTGCAAGTTGCCCGGCGTGTTGCAAGCCGTTGTCGTGCCGGTGGACGATGCCGAATTCGGCGCGCGTCTGGCCGCGTTCGTCCGCACCGATGACAAGACGCACCTGCTCCCGTCGGCGTTGTCGGCGCACTTGGCGCGGTTCCTCCCCAAGTACAAGATCCCCTTTACCTTCTTCCCTTGGCCCGGCGAGCAGTCCGATGACAGCCTGAAGGTGAACCGAGGGCTGTTTGCCGACTTGGCGCAACGCGGCGGCAGCGACCGATAGGGGTCCCGCATGTCAATGGGGTCAAGACAATCAACCGAGTCCCCCAGGGACGTATTAAAGCGACGCTAGCGCCTTTCTCGCCGCAGTCAGAGTCTGATCAATCTCCGCGGGCCCGTGCGCGCTGCTGGTGAACATCGCCTCAAATTGGGAGGGGGCGAGATACACGCCGCTTTCGAGCATCGACCAGAAGAATTTGGCGTAGCGCTTTGTGTCGGACCGTGTGGCGTCCTCATAATTCTTGACCGGGCCTTCGTGAAAAAACGCACACGCCATCGAGCCGGCCTGAGTCTGACATACGGGCACGCCCGCCTCAGCCGCGAGCTTTCCGAGTTCGGCGGACAATGTCGTGAGTACTTCCACGGTCGACTGATACATGCCCGGTTCTTCGAGTACATCCAAGGTTGCAAGGCCTGCCGCCGTTGCGAGCGGGTTTCCGGCCAAGGTGCCGGCCTGGTAAACGGGACCCACGGGCGACACATGATTCATGATCTCCTCGCGCCCGCCGTAGGCGCCGACCGGCAGACCGCCGCCGATCACTTTTCCCAACACCGTCAGGTCCGGCATGACGTCGTAGCGCGCCTGTGCTCCGCCCATCGCTACGCGGAAACCGGACATGACCTCGTCGAAAATGAGCAGTGCGCCGTACGTCGCCGTGAGTTCGCGAAGTCCCTGCAGGTACCCATCCGCTGGAAGCACCACGCCCATATTTCCAGGGACGGGCTCGATGATGAGCGCGCCGATATGATCTCCATGTGATTCGAAAATCGTCCTCGCGGCTTCGAGATCGTTGTACGGCACGGTAAGCGTGCAGGTTGCGTAGGCCGCCGGCACGCCCGGGCTTGTCGGCACGCCAAGCGTCGTAAGGCCGCTTCCCGCCTTAACCAGCAATCCGTCCGCATGGCCGTGGTAACAGCCTTCGACTTTAACGACCAGCTCTCGTTTGGTATAGCCCCGCGCCAGGCGGATGGCGCTCATGGTCGCTTCCGTGCCGCTGTTTACCAGCCGAACCTTTTCGATCGAGGGAACAATTTCAACCAGACGCTCGGCCAGGCGGACCTCGGCCTCGGTCGGAATACCGAAGCTCGAACCTTTCTCCATCGCCCTGACGACGGCCTCAACCACACGCGGGTGGGCGTGGCCCAGCACGAGCGGCCCCCACGACAAAACGTAGTCCACATATTCATTGCCATCGACGTCCTTGACGCGCGCGCCTTTGCCCGAGACGGCGAAGAACGGGTCGCCGCCCACGCCTTTGAACGCCCGCACGGGACTGTTCACGCCGCCCACCAACACCTCGTTCGCCTGACGCCAAAGGTCCCTTGAATTGTTCAACCGCATGAATTGCTCCCCCCGCGCGCTACTCGACGCGATACCGCAGCGTGACTTCCCTTCCATCCCGCCGGATTCGTGCCGCAAAATTCTTTTCACCGTCCAACTTTTCCGCAATCTCAAAAATGGCCTGCTCACTGTGGATGGGCATGCCGTTTACGCTGAGGATGATGTCATGGTTCTTCAGTCCCAACCTGCTGCTGACGGCAATTTCGCTGAACCTCGCCGAGGTGACGCCGATCACGCTGCCGCTTGCATCGCGCACGAACCGCAGACCCGACTGCAGCAGAAGCACATAGGGATCGATGTCCGCCCATTCCTTTTCCAGCGCGGCCTCGCTCAGAACCATGACGTCGGCGCCCTCCGCGTTTCGCGCGTCGGTGCGAGGAGGACTGAGGGGCGTGCCGGAATGGTCGGGTCGCGTGGGCTCGACCGCGCTGTCAATGTTCAACGCGACAATGCACCGCTTGTTCCCCCGAAATGCCACTATGCGCAATTCCTTTCCGGGTCTGACTTCGCGCAATAACGCAATCGCCATTTCGCGCGAAAACACCGCAATCCCGTCAATGCTGTGAAGGACGTCCCGGTTGGCCAGGCCGAGCCCCTCTATCGCGCGCCCATTCGCGTCGTTCGCGGTGCGCACCTCAAGAAATGTTCTGCCGTTTCGCATGCCCGTGATGAGGGATTCCTGAAACGCGGAGACAACGGCCGGCCATGATTCAGCCGGAACGGCCTTTGTCGTTATCGACACCGACGGCGTGCTCACAAGGGATGACGTCGAATCCGTCTGCGCCGCGCACACCGTCGTCGCCACCAGCGAAAATGGCATCCAAATCCATCGCATACCTGAAAGCTCCATGCTACTTGCTCGAACTGTCCGGGTCGACCATCCACGACCCCTGCACCGCCGGTACGAATATCCACTGGTCCCCGTCGTTTCCGGCGAGGCGGTGCAAGCTCTTGACCCGAATCCAAGGAGCCATCACTTCTAATACCTCCACCTTGCCCAACGGTGTCAACAGCCGCGCGCCGTCCTCAAATATTGGCGGTAGGACGAGTTGTTGCGCGGCGGCGGTATCGCCGCTGTGTACGATTGCCGGCGCGAGGCCCGCCAGAAACGCTAACAGCACGGCCATCAGGACTGGTCTCTCACTTCGAATATTCATCGTGGTTCTCCTTCGAATTCCAAGGGCGGCAAACGAAACTCTCAACGTTATGCGCGGCCGGGGCGTTGACTTACGGCGCCGGACTCGGTTCACCGTGTTCCTGTACCCGCTGCCATTCCTCGCTCAGTTTCTCGGCCACGGGCCGCATCAACCCCCGCAAACTCAGGCTCTCGCGAAAGATGCTGCGTATGAACAATAAGCACAACTGCATGGTCGATACCGGCGCATCGCCGCTCACTTCGTTCATTTCAAAGGGCTCGATGTCGAACGTCAGGCGCGGCCCCGGCAGGAAGTTGGCCTCGAGCTCGACATGCGCGGCGTCGCATCGGAACGTACGAATCAAAAAGCGTCGTTGCGCCTGCTTGTCCCCGCGCGTGTCCGCGCCGCCGCCGCCTAGCCGCGCCGCGCTCTGATCCAGCTTGCCGAGGTTCGTGCCGCGGCCGGCCTCGTATCGCAGGTGTACCTTGGCGTCCTTGATCACGATTTCATCGAAGGACGGAGTGTCCCGCATGAACGCGAGCGGATTGGCCGTGATGACGACCTCTCCAATCTCCATGGCGGGTCCGGCCCTGAACGGCTCTGGATTGAAGACGGTGATGCCTTCAATCGTCAGCGTTCTTCGTGAAGGGGCGAGCGATACGTCATCCACGGTCACCTGTGTTTGATAGATATACCCGAGTGTTCGTTCGATGCTGACGTCCAGCGTATTGGTGAACTGGGCGCTCATGAAGATCGCCATGATCGCAACCAGCACGAGCACCAGCCCGACGGCCGTTGCGAGGAATTTGAGAACGGATTTCACAATCTGCGTGTTGGCGCGAGGCAGTGCCCGCGCCGCCGGTTCCGGTCAATCGAAAATGTGCGCAAGCCGCCGGATGCCCGTGAACAATTCATAGTATCCGAGCTTCGCCATATACTGCGCCTCCTCCGACGTCGGCATTCTCGGCCCGGTTTGACCGGCCGGCATCGAGGGCCATTCGAAGAAAAACCGGCTGTCGTGTCCGGCCAGCACCAGGCGCATCGATGGCGAATCGGCGGCGAACACCGGCATCCGTGTAATCAAGTCCTGCCGAGGAAAGATGGCGACGGTCGTGCGGCGAAACCGCTTCAAGGCGTCTATCGCCTCCTCCTCGACCGGCCCGAAGCTGCGCAGTTGGATGGGGCTGATCTTGCGCCCGTCCGGCATTTCCATGTACACATCGATGCCACGAAGCCGGACCGCGTCATAGGCGATGCTCATATCGCCGAACTGCGATTCAAGCTGACACTCGATCACGATGTAGGCGGCCGTCACCGCGAGCGCGTCCTCGTCTATTCCGGGCTCGGGCAGCGTCTGGGGACTTCCGCTCGCTTCCTTCTTGATTCGTGCGACCTCCGGTTCGACCCAAATGGCCCGCGATCCCGCCCCGAACAGGTCGGGATAGCGGCCTTCGCTGTGTTGCACCGTGGTGATGTACCAGGCCGGCTCGAACTGCGTATGCGCCGCCAACGGGGGAGGGGGCGCGGGCCGCTGTGGCGTCTGGCAGGCCGGCAACACCACGCACAACAGGACGAGGACACCGGCGGGCGAGTGTTTCATGGCTGGACTTCCTTTTCAGGGGCGGTAGTAGCGCCGGGCTCGTTTGCGTCGGCTCCCGGTTTTCCCGCCTCGGCCCGAATTCGCGGCTTGCTGGTCGACACTGGGTTCGGAGACTGCGGAGACACCGGCGTTTCCCGTATCACGCTCTGCGCGTACTCGCCGCCTTGTCCGTGATTGCGCAGGATCATTTCTCCGTCCAGCGACCTCAAGCGCACGATTCCGGTCGGGTACACTTTCTCGTTGATCCAGACATCAAACGACTTGTTTCCATTGGATACGGAAAAGCGTTCCGTACGAATGGGGCCGTCGCCCGTCACCACGTCCTCCATTCCGAGCGACTGCCGCTTGGGCTTTGATCCGTCAGCCCCGGCCGGCTCGGGCTCTACCGGCACTTCCTCCGCGGGATCCGTGCCGTTCTTCTGGATCACCCGGTGAATGTTGTTGGGATCGCTTGCCGGACCCGTTAGCAACATCTTATAAATGAGTTTGTATCCCACCTCGGGCACGATTTCGAATTCGACCCAGTACCCGTCCTTGCGGCCGACCTTTTCCTCGCCCACGATGGCTTGGCGGATGACGTACTTCTTACCACCCTGCGATGCGACGAGGTTGTACCATGCCCATTGTCCGACCTTGGGATTGACGAGCTTACCCGCCAGCAAGTCCCCTACAACACCCTGTGCGAAGGCGGAACTTGACACGAAAAGCGCGACGGCGACGACAGCGCCTGCCCGAATCATAGGTGCATACTCCGATGCGGTTACTCCCGTTTCAGCGGTATCGTAGCATAGCCGGTTCCGCCGTTGAACTTCACCCGATCGATTAGAATCGATTCGCGTCGAGACCTTGTACCCGATTAGCATAGGGACTTTCCCGCCGGGGCGATCGCGGGCCTCGAGGTCGAACAGGGATATGAACATGAGCTGCCACAAACCGGGCTTCATCATCGTCGCAGTGTGCGTGTACTCGATCGCGCGCTGTCCCTTTGCGGAGGAAACGACCGCCGAGGGGCGGGGGCTTGAGGTCTCGCAGCAGGGCCAACTGTTGATGGACGGAAAACCGCTCCGCGCATTCGGCGTGAATTACTACAGCGCATTCTCCCGCCGGCTGATCGACGCCTCCGACACCAGTTACCACGACGGTTTCGCGGAACTGTCGAAGCACGGAATCGCCTTTGCCCGGTTTATGGCCGGCGCGCAAATGCCTATCGACATGAAACGATACGTCGATGCCCGAGAAGAGTACTTCGAATTGATGGATGGCGTCGTCCGCGCGGCTGAGGAACACGGGATCGGTTTGATTCCCAGCCTGTTCTGGAATGACTCGTGCATACCGGACCTGGTAGGAGAGCCGCGCAACCAGTGGGGCAATCCGGGAAGCAAAACGATCGCGTTTCTGAGGCAGTATACCGCCGATGTTGTGGCCCGATACCGGGATTCGCCCGCAATATGGGCCTGGGAATTCGGGAACGAGTATGATCTGGCGGCGGACTTGCCGAACGCGGCCGAGCATCGCCCGCCCATCCGTACGGATCGCGGCACACCCGCCACTCGCACCGACGCGGACGACTTGACCCAGGATATGATTGTTGCGGCGTTTCAAGAGTTTGGCCGCGTGGTCCGCTCCTTGGACCCGCGCCGACCCATCACCACCGGGAACAGTCTTCCTCGGCCGTCATCGTACCACCAATATACCCAACGTACATGGACCGCCGACACGCGGGAACAGTTCATCGCTCAACTCCTCGCATTGAATCCCGACCCCTGCAACCTGATTTCCGTGCACGTCTACCCGCACGATCATGAAAAACGGTTCCGTCAATCCCGCACATCCTACGATGAGATACTAGCGCTTTGCATGGAGGCGGGCAGGCGCGCGGGCAAACCCGTTTTCGTGGGCGAATGGGGCGCCCCGGACGAACGGGACGGCCCGGCAAGGGACCTCGCGAAGCGCGATAACCACGCGTTCATTACCGCGCTGGACCGGAACTGCGTCCCCTTGTCGGCGTTGTGGGTCTACGACTATCCGGCCCAGGAACGACAACACAATGTGACGGCGGAAAACGATCGGAAATACCTCGTAAACGCGTTGGGACTCGCAAACGATCGCGCCGACGTCGTGGGCCATGGCGCACACGCCGTCCGCGTGGAAGGCGGAAACTTCGCGGGAACGCTGATGGATTTCGTCGCCAATAAAGGCCGCTCCGGAAACGGGTTCAATCCGCTTCAGCACAAGCAATTTCGCGGGGAAAACCTGTTTCGCGACGATGCCACGGGCCTCTACTTCGAACATGTTTTCAATGGGACGGCCGCGGACGCGGCGATTCAAATGTTTACGCCGAACCACGATGAGCACCGCGTGGAACGCGTGTCCGATTCGACCGCAGTCATGCGACACCCCGCCGCCACATCCGCTTGGGGAATCGAAAGCGAAATGAAGTACACGTTGAACGGCGACGCCGTGGACATGGAGTTTGCCATGACTCCCACGCGCGACCGGTTTCCGCTGGGTTATGTGGCGTTCATGTGGGCGAGTTATATGAATCACGCGCGCGACCGACTGATTCGCTTCTATGGATACGATGGCGAAAAAGAAGGGTGGATCGCGTTTGGTGAACCCACGCCCGAGCAGCCCGAAGGCTTCGAGACCGGTACGGTATCGTATTGGGGCGCCGCCGACCTGCCGTACGAAGACGGCGCGAAGACACTCAACGTGATTGAGGATTCGAAGAAGAAATTCCTGCTGCCCTTCTATTACGGACTGGTCGACGGCGACGGCGATTTTGGCACTCAGGACGATACGATGGCCTACGTCATGATGTTCGATCAGTGCGAGTCGATCCGGTTCGCCTTATGGAATTTCATCCGAAACACCGCCGGAGAACGTGATCGACACTCTCCCGCATGGGACTGGCAGTTTGTGGTCCGGAACCCTGCGCCCGGCAGGACATACTCATACCGCGCGCGACTCCTGTACCTTCCGTTTCTCAGCGACGAACAGATCAGAACGCAGTACGAGGATTGGGTCTCCCACTTGCCGGCTGTGCAACGCTAACAGTTTGTCGGACTTGGCATTGGACAAATGTGTAAGTCATTATGTATCAATGCACGTCGCTAGGCGATCCAAAATAGAGCGCCATTGCTATGATTGGACTTACAAGCAAAGTCCGACAAACTGCTAGCCCGCATTTCTCACCAGTCGCTCCCGTCATCGGGAGCGACTGGTGAGAAATGCTCAGGAGATAGCATGGAAGTCAATCGGGTGAGGATTTTTCACA
>BTUX01000058.1:0-20183 GCA_045863315.1 Candidatus Hydrogenedentota bacterium
CCGGTATGGGGCGTCCAGTTCCATCCTGAAAGCATACTGACCGAGGCGGGAAAGCGTATCATCCAGAATTTTATGGACGCGAGATAATCTAACACCCTGCCAGCAGGTAACTTAGCTGTGGATATGCGCTTTGACATAAACCCGGTGGTGTGCTAAAGTCAGGAGAATTTAGCGGGGAATCGTGAACGATTGAAGAAAGGCGGCGGTTATGGCCCCAAACAAAAAGCAGCTCAAGCTCATCGAAATGATTGAGCGCAATATCCAGCTTACGCGGGAGTTCATGAACGACTGGCTATTGTTCAATCAGATTCTCAGCGCGTATCCAAGCCCCGGCGTAAACAAGGCCCAGTTGGAAAACCAGTTTCTCAAGATTAAGAGCAAGCTGGCCCGTGAACACCAGGTAATTCGGGAAAGCCTTGGACCGGACTACAAGTTCGACGCCAACACGATGAATATCGTTTCCGGCGCGACCAACCTGGAGAGCATTTATTCACAGTCGGAAGTGGCGATCAAGAAATTACAGAATGAATGGCACCGCGCGTTCATTTCGATCAACGAGACACTCGGCGGCCTGGAAGACAAGAAAGTGCGCGCGGAAGCGGGCGAGAAAGTCATCGTGGGCAACTTGCAGCCCGATATGAAAGCGGGCATGTCCAAGGGGACCAAGAACGCGCTTATCGCGGTCGTGGTGATTATTATTGTGATCGCGGTGCTGCTGTTTACGCCGATCGGATCGGTCTACCGCGATTCTCTGCAAAACTTGTTCGGCATCTAACGAGGAGATGATTCACGAATAAGTTGACGGACGGACAGGGAAAGGGGCCGGCGTGGATTTCGTATGCCCGCCGGGCCATGTGGCAACTGAGCGGAGACAGGGAGAAGCGCCGTGACCAAGCGTGAACTTGTAATTGACGTTGCCGAGAAGTTGGGGTATACGCAGAACCAGGTGTCGGACGTAGTGCAGGCGATGCTCGACGCAATCGTCGCATCGCTGGCCGATGGACAGCGTCTAGAGATCCGCAACTTCGGCGTGTTCGAAGTGAAGACGCGGGATGCGCGCATTGGGCGCAACCCCCGTACGGGCGAGGAGGTCCCCATTTCCCAAAAGCGCGTGGCGACTTTCAAGCCCGGCAAGGCGCTGAAGGAATACGTTCAAGACCCAAACAAATTGCCCGCGCCGAGCTTCAGCGACCTGCCTGAAGACCAGGCCCCCCCACAGCCCGGGCTGGCGTCACCCCAGTAGGGGAAACGGTATCGACTCCCACGGCCGCGCTGAACACCTCGTTCTGCGCGGCGTTTCATTTGCACGGGTATGCGGTTGCCTGTACGATCTTCCCGGTGTACGCATCATCCCCGCGTGGTTCGACGGTCGGCGCAACGCGGGGGCCCGCGTGTAAGCGCGCCCATTCAATACGAAACGAGGCGGTTTCATGGCAGTCCACAAAGAGCCCGAGAAGTTACCCGATAAGAAGCCGCGGAGGAAGCGGATAGATTTTTTGGGCGACGACGAAAAACGGATGACGTTCACGGAGCACTTGGCCGAACTGCGGACGCGGCTGATTCGCGTCATTGTGAGCATCGTCGTCGCCTTCGTGCTGTGTTTTGTTTTTCGGGAGCAACTCTTCTATCTCGTGAGCCATCCGCTGGAGGATGCCGGCATCCGGTGGATGACCCTCAAACCCATGGAGAGCTTCTGGGTGTACATGAAGCTTTCGGGATACGGCAGCGTTGTGGTGAGCGCGCCGTTGATCCTTTACGAAATTTGCGCCTTTGTGTTTCCCGGATTGAAGCGCAACGAAAAGCGGATCGTGCTGACGCTCCTGACCGGTTGCACGATCTTGTCGGTCGTGGGCGTCATGACCGCCTACTTCCTGGTGACGCCGCAGCTCATCCAGTTCATGAAGAGCGAAACCCCGGAATTCGTCGAGCAGGCCCTTCAGATGAGCGAGACCGTCTCCTTTATCGTCATGCTGCTGATCGCGTTCGGCGCGGCCTTCCAATTCCCCATGATCGTACTGATTCTGGTCGCGCTCGGCCTCATCAGCCCGGCCATGCTGAAGCAGTACCGACGGATTATGTACGTGCTGCTCGCGGTGGCGTCGGCGGTCCTTACGCCCACCGCGGACCCCATCACGTTTTCAATCATGTGGATTCCGCTCGTGGCGATGGCTGAAGGCTGCGTATGGATATCGGTGCTGATCGTCCGCAAGAAAGGCCCGGCGGACACGAATCCGCGCCCTCCCACGAAGGGTTCCGGCGGCGGCGCAAGCGGCGAACAATCGAAGCTGCCGACGAGGGTCGAGGTGGATGCGAGTCCGAAGGACTGATAAGGAACCGCCGCGTCGGCTTGGTGTAGAATAGAGCAATGTTCGGCAATATCGGCATGACAGAACTCCTGATCATTGCGGGCGTCGCGCTGATCTTCCTCGGCCCCGACAAGTTTCCGGGCCACGCCAAAATCGCGATGAGGTTCATCCGCGACATTCGCTCGTATTGGGACGAAGCCAAGCGCGACATCATGGAGGAGCTGAAGCCGATCAAGAAGGAACTTCGCGAACTCGAGCGGTATCGGCCCGAAGAAGTCATCGATCGGCTGGTAGGCGAGGACAGCGAGGCGTCGCCCGAGAATTCCGACGGTCCGGGTTATCCGTATTCGGAAACGATTTCAACTACACCAAACGCGGAGCCGGAAGCGCCGAGTTCCAAGAACGCGCCGGTCGAGGGGCGTTCGGAGAACACGGCGTGGCAGCGTGAAGAGGACGGCGTGGCAAACACCGTTCCAGCCGAGGGGTTCGAAACGTCCAACGCAAATGATTACGACCCGCGCGGCACGAACGGCACGGACTGAGCGTTGCTGTTCCCTGCGCGCCGGCGCCGAAACTCGGTCGTGAACGAATAAGGCGTGCAGCACGTGTCGGTGTCGACCGATCCCGTTTCGGAATATCAGCGAAGGCTCGCCGCGCGCCGCCGGACCGTGCAGCGCCACGAACGGCGCGAGTCGATTGTGGCCAATGCGCGCCTGGCGGTCTTTTTAATCGGGCTTTTCCTGCTTTGGGCCACGCTGTGGGCAAACCGGCTTCAAGACGTGTGGCTTGTTGCGCCGGTCGCGGCGTACGCCGCCGCCGCGATCTATCATGACCGCACCTTGAAGGCGCTTCACCGCGCGAGGCGGGCGGTCGCGCACTACGAGCGATGCCTGGCGCGAGTCAATGAATGTTGGCCGAGTACCGGGGTGAGCGGAGGGGATTTCTTGCGGCCCAACCATCCGTATGCGGCCGACCTCGATCTGTTTGGGCGCGGCTCCCTGTTCGAATTGCTCTGTACGGCGCAAACACGCGCCGGCGAGAAGACGCTCGCGGATTGGCTGTGTAACGCCGCCTCGCCCGACGTGATCCGAGCAAGGCACCTTGCCCTCGCCGACCTGCGCGATCGTGTAGACCTTCGCGAGCAACTGGCCCAGCTTGGCTCTGAAATTCGGGAAGGCGTATTGCCGGACGTCCTAACGCGCTGGGCGGAGGCCTCCCCTGTGTTTACGGGAAACGGCTTGCGCATAGGGGCGATTTGTGCGTCGGTGTTTACGATTGCTGCTTTGTTGGCATGGGCCGCATTCGGCACAAGCGCAGTTCCATCCGCCGCGGGCGTGATCGCAATCGTGGCGATCATGCGCTCCGCGCAATCCCGTGTGAAGCGCGTGATTGACTCCATCGAAGAGCCGCGTCGTGAACTCGCGGTGCTCGCCGCGGTACTGTCTCGACTGGAACGCGAACCCTTCGGTCGAGGCCGATTGCGCGAGGTCCAGCAGGCGCTGACCACGGGCGGGGCGCGCGCGTCAACCGCGATCGGACGGCTTAACCGTATGGCGACGATGCACGAAGCGCGACAAAACCAGATGTTCGCGCCCATCGCCACCCTGTTGCTGTGGGACGTCCAGTTCGCGTTCGCGTTCGAGTCGTGGCGCAGGCAATACGGGGCGCACGTGGCGCGGTGGCTGGACGCCGTAGGCGAACTCGAAGCGTTGTGCGCCCTCGCCGCTTACGCCTATGAGCATCCCACGGACTCCATTCCGGAAGTCGTGGAGGACGGGCCGCTATTTGACGGCGTGGAACTGGGACATCCCTTGTTGCCCGCGAAATCATGCGTGAGGAACGACGTCCGTCTTGACTCTCGTGTGCGCGTGCTGATTGTCAGCGGATCGAACATGTCGGGCAAGAGCACCCTCTTGCGGACCATCGGCATCAATGCGGTGCTCGCGCTGGCGGGCGCTCCTGTCCGCGCCCATTCGTTGCGTCTGTCACCCATGGCCATTGGCGCGACCCTGCGCATTCAAGACTCGATTCAGACCGGCGACTCGCGGTTTTACGCGGAAATCCGGCGGCTCCATCAACTCATGGAAATTGCGCACGGACGGCTCCCCTTGCTGTTCCTGCTCGATGAAATCCTGCACGGCACAAATTCGCATGACCGCAAGATCGGCGCGGACGCCGTCATTCGAAGTTTTCTCGACGCCGGGGCGATTGGCGTGGTCACCACGCACGATCTGGCCCTGACCGAATCCGTGCAGGCACTGCCCGCCGCGGAAAACGTCCATTTCGAAGACCATATCGAAAGCGGCCACCTCACGTTCGACTACAAGATGCGTCCCGGCGTCGTTCGGAAGAGCAACGCCCTGGAACTCATGCGCAGCATCGGGTTGAAGGTGTAACGCGCCCATCCACACGGCTGAAAGGCGACCCCGCACGACAACCCTCAAAGATTGGTTGCCTGCCGAGAGTCCGTCAGGCCAACAAGGATTGGATTGCCGGATACTCGTCGTTGGCCCCTTGCCTATTCGCACGGGGGCGAATCTGGAACGTGCCGTTGTGGCGCCGACGCCGGATGTCCCGAGAATTGTCCTGAAATGAACGCCTCCGACTGAGTTCAAACGGCATCGCGCTTTTCGTCCGATTGCGGCGCGCGACTCCTTGAACCGTCTTGACTCCGAGTAAAGTATAAACAGCGCCAGGACGTGATGACGTCCTGGCGCTGTAAACGGCACGCATGTAGTCTATATGAACGGCACAATGGTAAACGGGGCGTTGCTTCTGTCGCGGATGGCCGGGTAGTCGAGCGAGACGATGCGGACTTTGTAGTCGTCGTCCAGTTCAACGTCGTTCGGAACCACCCACTTGAACCGGCCGTCGTTCGGGGTGGAAGAAGTTATCGTGCGGTAGAAAGCCCCGTTCTTGAGCAGCTCGATCCGTACCGCAAAACCGGTGAACCCGCCGCTCTTTGATCGCCACCGGATCTTTTCCTCTTGGCCGCGGACCCAGATTTCACCGCCGTTTGGCTTTTTTACTTTCAATTGGGCAAGTCCCTTCTCGTCCGCTGCGAGGGCCGCCGGAGCCATCAGCCCGCCGCCCACAAGGGCCGCGCACATGACGATGGCGACAATTGCGGTGAGTTTTCGACTCATCGCAAGTGTCTTTGGTGCGTTGTTTTCATGAGAAGTGTTCATGGCAACGATCTCCCTTCAATTGAGAATTAATCACCAAGACAGGCCTTTTGTAGGTACCTTCGGCGTGCGCCGCCGTTACGCGTCTATCGCCAAGTGTTTGTTATTGAGATGATTAGGCCGCACCGAGGGACACTTCACGGCCCTTGGAAAACTCAGGATACTGAAGTTAATGAGGGAACACAGCGCTCCCCTATCCCGGATTTTTCACACCCGCGGGCAATGAAGGATACAACTTCGTGCGGCAGATACCTTTATGCAGCGACAGGGAAAAGGGGCTGTTGGTGTGAAAAATCCTCACCCGATTGACTTCCATGCTATCTCCTGAGCGTTTCTCACCAGTCGCTCCCGTCATCGGGAGCGACTGGTGAGAAATGCGGGCTATCCGTGAAAGGTGTCAGGAGGGTGAAAATGGTTCAGCCTTCAGGTGGCAGCGGAGGCGGCACGCTGCCGAAAAGTCTGGCCACTTCGGTGACCTCGCCGGCCCTCGCCCACTCCGCCATCCCTTCTTTCCACACCAGCGATTCGCGAGTAAGACGCCCGGACTGTACCTGCTGCCGAAGGGCCGCTTCGTCGAAAGGTCCCGTCTGTTGGCCGTTGATCGCCACGTAGATAGCGGCAGAGGACGGGACGGGTGGCGGAGATTGCGCTGCGCCCGCGGCCTGTCCCAACTGTCCCGCCATCATCATGCCTACGCCGATTCCCATCCCTCCCGAGGCTGCGCCGCCCGGATTCTTCGCGGCGTCGGCCATGGCGTTTGCCGCCTGGAACTGCGTGTATTGATGGAGGTTCCCGACGATGCCCATGCTGGTCCTTTTGTCCAGCGCGGCTTCAACCTCGGGAGGCAGTGAGATATTTTCGACCAGCAGCTTGGTGACCTGCAAGCCGTAGTTGTCGAAATCGTCGAGAATGCGTTCGCTCACAAACTGGCCAAGCTCGTCGTAGTTTCCGGCGAGATCGAGTATGGGGATTTTGCTCTCTCCAAGAATATCCGAGAAGCGCGCCACAATCAGGTTGCGCAACTGCTCCGTGATTTCGTCCGTCGTGAAATGGCCGTCGGTCCCGACGATCTCGCGAAGGAAGGTGGGCCCGTACAGCACGCGCATGCAGTACGTGCCATAGGCGCGAAGGCGGACCGGGCCGAACTCCGGGTCGCGCAGCATGATGGGGTTCTTCGTTCCCCACTTCAGGTCCGTGAATTGGCGTGTGCTGACAAAGTACACCTCCGCCTTGAACGGGCTGTTGAACCCGTAGGGCCACCCGAGCAAGGTGGATAGAATTGGAAGGTTGGCCGTTTCCAGCGTATACGTGCCCGGTTCGAACACGTCCGCCAGTTTGCCGCGATCGATGAACACCGCGACCTGCGACTCCCGCACGACCAGTTTCGCGCCGAACTTGATCTCGTTGTTGTGGCGTTCAAACCGATACACCATGGTGTCCGGAGTCGGATCCGTCCACTCGATGATGTCGATGAGTTCGCCGCGCAGTTTGCCAAACAGTCCCATCGTGCTACCCTCCAGGCCGCGCCCATTAGAAAGTCCATTGTACGGGACGTGACGCGAAGATGCATCCGGATGCTCCATGCCGGGTATTCGGGGGAGAAAACAGGTGCGAATTGCGGATGGGCACGGGGATGCTCTACCGTGATGGGATTGCGCCCGGATCTTGAGCCGTGAACCGGTTTATCGATCGCAACCGTTGGTCCGTCTGTATCGCGCTCTTCATGGTGTGCGCCGGTTGTGTCACGCCCGTCCGGCTCCGCGAGGTGCGCCCCGAGGTCTCGTTCCGACGGCTCCAGAGCAATGCGATTACGACGGACACGCCCAGCCCCCATACCGCGCAGTTACTGCGCCAATACGCGCTCGAGAACACCTTCCCCGCTGATCCCCGCGGCACGCTGGCACAACTGCGCGATCAGGTCTGCGACGGCGGTGATCGGTACATCCTGTTTGGAATGGCGGAACTGTCCTACTTGGCGGCGCGGGACGCCGAGCGGAGGCGTCCACACGAAGCGCTCGGATATTATGTGTCGGCGGCGCGATATGCCTACGGATTCTTGTTCGAGGGGGGCGATGAAGGTCCGAGCCGCTACGATCCGCGGTTTCGCCTCGCCTGTGACCTCTACAACCACTCCCTCGCGCGTGGCATCCGCCTTCTGCGCGAGACAGACGGCACGTCCCCATTCACTGGTTTCGACGCCGAACTGTGGGACGGCCCCATTTGCGTTTCGGTCGAGAAATCGGGGTTCTCTCCTGAGATTGCTTCGTTCTCGGATCTGCTGCTCGCAACGGACTACGAAGTCAAAGGCATCCGCAATCGCTATCGCACGTTCGGCCTCGGTGTGCCGCTGATTGCGGTCGTGGATCCGGACTCACTCGGTCCGCATCTACCGCCTCGCGGCAGCCTGCCCGCGACCGCCTTCCTGCGTTTTCACCATCCCGTGTGCGCCGCGGCGGGCCCGCAGGCCGCGACACTCGAGTTGTTCGATCCGCTTCACATCACCGACGTCGAGATCGATGGCGTTCAGGCTCCGCTCGAATCCGATACCACGACCCCGCTCGGATACTTGCTCGCGAACCGGGACCTTCAACTCGCCGCCGCCGTCGGACTCGTCAAGGGCGAACGCATCCAGGACAACACCGGGCTCTACATGCTTGAACCCTACGAGACCGACAAGATTCCCGTCGTGATGGTGCACGGGCTGGTGTCGAGTCCGTTGACGTGGGCGGAGATGCTCAACGATCTTCGGGGTGACCCATTGATCCGGGAGCGCTATCAATTCTGGTTCTTTCTGTATCCAACGGGGTACCCCTTCAGCTACTCGGCCAGCATCCTGCGCAAGTCGTTAGTGGAACTGCGCACGACTTACGACCCCGAAAACGACGATCCCGCATTCGATCAAATGGTGCTCGTCGGCCACAGCATGGGCGGACTGCTGTCCAAGATGATGGTGCAAGACAGCGGCGACGCACTCTGGTCTTCGCTCAGCCGCAAACCGTTTGACGAGATTAACGCGACGGACGAGGAAAAGGACCTGATCCGCGATGTGCTGTTCTTCGAGCCACTCCCCTTTGTGAGACGCGTGGTGTTCATCGCCACCCCGCACCGGGGAAGCACCTTGAGCGACGGCCCCATCGCGATTGCGGTGTCGGCGCTGATTGCGATCCCCAGATTCGCGATCGAGGGCGCGGCCGATCTCCTGCTTCGAAATCCAGACCTGCCTCGGGAAAACCTGAACAAACGAAACTTGACGAGTGTGAGGAACCTGTCCCCGAAAAATCCCCTTATGATCGCGACCGCAAACCTGCCCATTGCGAAGGGCGTCGCCTACCACACAATCTACGGGAACCCCAAGGGCCTTGACCCCGCCGGATCCAGTGACGGAGTCGTCCCGTACTCGAGCGCTCGCCTGGAGGGCGCCGAGTCCGAACTAGGGGTGTCGGCGGGGCATTCGTGCCATCTTAACGCCGTCGCAATCCTTGAAGTGCG
Source organism: Candidatus Hydrogenedentota bacterium (assembly GCA_045863315.1). Taxonomy (GTDB): domain Bacteria; phylum Hydrogenedentota; class Hydrogenedentia; order Hydrogenedentales; family SLHB01; genus JABWCD01. The sequence continues at coordinate 8,981 of BTUX01000058.1, forward strand.
CCGCATCTTATATCTGCACGCGGGAATGGCCGCGCCCTTGTCCGTGACCCCTACTTCCGAATAGGCCACAATTGCCGTCCTCGCCTGTTCGGGTTGGCCAAACTTGTCTTGTCACGGGGAGATTCCTCCGATATACTGTTGGCTCACACGTCTTTCCTGCGACTACTCGTCCTTGTGGAGGGGGTGCTTCATGCGCCATGGCGCCAGTTTCATCGCTGCCTTGGAGGGGCTGAGCCGTCCTGCATACCGCATTGCCAAAGAGTTGACCCAGAACAGCCGATCGGGCCTGACGGTCCGATTCCTGTCGAAGAAGCTCGAAATTCCGGAAGAGGAAGTCGAGTACCTGATCGACGTGAACCACAAACTGCTTTTCACCGACATCACCAAAGTGAAATTGGCGGCGGAAGGCGCCGCCGCGGTCAAGCGGATTTCGGACGGACTTGAAAACCGGGGCGACGTGCCGTCGCTGTTCCATTTGATCAAGGGTCTCGGCCCCCACGAGTTTCGCCGTCTCGAGGAACAGATCGGCATCGAGAGGCCCGGCGGCAAGAAGGCGGCGGCGGAGGAACTGATTGCGCGATGCTACGCCCACCCCGATTCGGTCGTCGAGTATGTGGCCACGCGCGAATTCTCGAGGGTTGCGCAGGAATTGTTCGATTTGGTCTGGCAGTCCAAAGGGGGAATCATGCCGGTGTCGGCCATCCGATCCGCATACGGCAGATCCGATTACGTGGTCGAGCAGGCGCTGCTGGAACTCTTTCAGGGGTTCGTGCTGTTCGAGATGTTTCGGTTCGACGCGGAGGACCGGCTTGTGCGCGTGGCGGGACTGCTCTCGGAACTTCGTCAGTGGCGCGAGGTCTCGGCGGGGGGCGCTGCGTCGAAGGTTTCGGTGCGCCCGCAAAAAGTCAAACCGGATTCGGTCGATTCGCGCGGGCTCGAACTGTCGGACCGCATTTGCCGGCTGGTGGCGGCGATCGCGGCCAGACCGGCGCGTCTGCGCAGCGACGGTGATTTGTTCCGTGAGGACCGCCGCCGACTGGGAGAATTGTGCGCCGAAGACAGTGAACCATCCCTCCAGACCTGCCTGTGGATGGCGCAAGGTGTCAATTGGCTGGCCCAGGTTGACAACGAACTGCGCGCGGGCAACCTCGACGCGTTGGTCGAGATGGACCGAATCGGCCGCCACCGCGTCTTGTTCGATTGGCTCATGACGACCGGCGGCGAACCCGCGTCGCGCCGGGTATTTGCTTCGCTCCTAGATGAAATCAAACCGGATTGCTGGTATTCCGCGACCGATTTCGTGGAGATGGCGATGCGCGCGGGAACGGACGGGGAACAGCCGACGCTCAAAAACGCGGGCGGTCATTGGCACTACGTCGGGCCGGCGACCGGCAACTCCCAACGCGGGCTGGCGCGTTCTCTGGAAGAAACGTTTCTCTGGCTTGGGCTCGTGGATCGCGCCGAATACGGAGCGCAAGGGCTGTTTCGATTAACCGCGTTGGGGCGCGTGCTGTTGTCGGGCGGGAGCTTGGACGGCCTCGCCAGGGTGTACCCGCAGCGCAAAGGCGAGATCGTGGTGCAACCGAACTTTGACATCGTTGTTCCCTCGCAGGACATGGATCCCCTGCTGACGGTCCCGTTGGATCAGTTTTGCGTTCGGGTGAGCACCGGCCTTGCCACCGTGTACACCTTGAGCAAGGACTCGTTCACCCGCGCGGTCCAGGACGGTCACGACGGAGATGCCTTCGTCGCGTTCTTGCTCGCGCACAATCGGGGCGGACCGCTTCCAGCCAATGTATTGATGACGCTGGACGACTGGCGCGGCGGGATGAAGCGCGTCCGATTAAAGACCCTCCATATTCTGGAATCGGACGATCCGCTTGTGATGGCCGATTTGATGCATCGCCGCCGATTCAACAAGCACTTCGAGCCGCTGGACCCCCGCAAGACGGTGTCGTTCGTGCGAATATCGAAGACCGACCTTGCCAAGGAGTTGGAAAAGGAGGGGTTCGTAGTCGGCTGACCCGCGCAGAGCAGGCGCGATCTTTTGCATCGTCCACCCGCACCCCCTATCATAGGCAGGGGACTACAAGGGCGGTGCCGTGCAAGATCCGACTGTCATACATTTTCGCCCGCAGGTGGACGGGGCGCTTTCCATAGTCCTGCTGGTTTTTGCCGGGCTGTTACTCGCCGCCGTCGCAGTCGAGCTGTGGCGCAAACGGCGCGCGCGGCGACGTCGACTCGCGGGTCTGTGGAAAAACCTGGATGAGATCGTCAAGGAAAGAGGACTCACGGAAAGCGAGCGGAAATCGCTGATCGCGTTGATAAAGCGGTGGGCGCCGAACGAACCCCACCGGGTGGTGTCGATTCATCAGGAATTCGACGCGTGCGTCAGCGCGGAAATGGAATCTCTGCGCGAACGCGGCAGCTTCGATCAATTCGTCAAAATGGGCATGGTCTTGCGTGACATCCGGAATCGACTGGGCCTGGACATGGCCCCGATCGGAATGCATATTACGTCGACGCGGCAGCTTTACAGCCCGCAGGAGTTGTGGTTTACCGATGTGTCCGAAGACCCCCCGCGCTGGAAGCGAGGCCGGTGCGCGAATGTGGACGAGGCATTCTTCACAGTGCGGATGGCGGTGGATGTCGAGCCGCCGCGGTTTGAGCCGGGTGCCGAAGTGCGCTTTCGCCTGTATCGCGACGAGGACGCCCGGTACATGTTCACCGCGAAGTTTGTGAAGCTGGAAACCGAACCGCCGGGCCTCCTGTTTGAACACGCGAAAGAATTGGTCCGCATTCAGTCCCGCGAACACTACCGGGTCCGCCATGAACAGGCGGCAACCATCGGCGTGATGGACGGCCCGCTCGATCGGGCCGTCGTCGAGAACGCCCCGCGCCGAATCGTGACCCGGCTGCGCGGCAAGATCGTGAATATCAGCGCGGGCGGGGTCGCGCTCATCCTACCCCAGGCGGTACCGTCGCAGGTGTTGATCCGGGTCAACGTCGATCTCGAGCTGGAAGCGGTGGAGCCGTTTGATGTCGACGCGCGCATCGTGGCGATAAGCCCGCTGCCGGCGGGGCGCTACCTCGTTCGCGCCTCCTTTGTACACCTCGAAGACGACAAGCGCGACATCATCGCCCGATACGTCATGCATCGGCAACAGCAGCATCACGAACACGTGGCGCAGGCAGGGTAACGCACCGTGGAAATACTTCGCGACGCGGCGCAGGCCGTTCAGCGCAACCTCTCCGCACTGTTTCAGTATCTCGCGTTCATCGCCGGCTACAGTCTGATGATGAGCGCGCTGCGCGTATATGTGCTGTCTCGATTCGGCCCGGAAGACGCCTCGATGCTGAAACACATCAGTGTACTGGCCGTGCTTTTCGCGGGGACGGCATGGATTGCCGCGGCACAAGCGCTGGTGTTTACCCGGATGGGCCGCGAAATCGACAAACCCCTGTGGAAAGTCCGCGATGCCGCCGAAGGGTTCCGCCGCTTCTACATGCTCTGGTTCGAGTTCAATCTGATTGTCCACACGTTGAACTGGGTGCTTATTGTGAATGTGGACAGCCCCGCGTTCCAGGTCTTTAAGCTCGTTGCACTTCTCGCGTTTCTCAGTGCGGCCATTGTGCTGGTCCCATTCGGCGCCTGCATCATGTTTCACGGTCGGTTTTCCTGGGAGACGCTGGGCGAGAGTCTCGCTCCCCTGGCCAAGCAGTTTCCTCGTGCGTTGCCGATTTTTCTTGTCACGTTTATTCAAATCTACCTCGGGTTTTACATCGGAGTCCGGCTGGAACCGGATACCGCCGAACCGACGTTGCTGGATTTGACGACCGCCATTCAGCTCGCGACAGATGTCGCCCTGGGTTACCTGGATTGCCTTGCGTTCGCCGCGACCTGGCTCGTATGCGTCGTCGATCGCGAGTCGCCGGACGAGATCGATCTTGACTTCTGACGCGTCACCCGCGCGCCGGCCCAAGTATCGATCGGGCTGTGTGCTAATGGTCTTCTTCGGCGGGCTGGCGCTGTTCAGCGTTTCCGGCGCCTACCTCATCGCCGCCATCAGTATTCCGAAGAACTCGCCCATGGCGCGGATGTATCGAACCGAGGCCGATCTGGCGTCGCTGAGCACCGCCGTGCGGACCTACCGGCAGGATTTGGGCGTCTATCCGCCGGCGGGCCCGGAAGGCCTTCGGATGGCCACGGATTACCTCTCGCGCATCGCCAATTACCTGCCGGCCGGACCTCCGCTGGATGCATGGGACCAAGCCTTCGTCTACGTGCCGAGCGACGCGTACGCCCACGCCGGTTCAATGGCGCTCGAAAAGGATGGCGAGTATTTCGCCCCCGGCGGATTTCAGTTGTACTCCGTAGGAATGGACGGCGATCCGGGATTGCACGATCCGTACAAGCAGCGCGACAATATCACCAGTTGGGATTCGGCAAAGAGCTGGCGCGGGCTGTACCGCGAACGACACCGGAAGTATTTCACGGAAGAAGGAAGGCGACAATAGTTCGCCGGTTCATTCGCATGCAATGACGATTCGGCTTCCATATGGCTCCTGCGCGCTGGAAAGCGCGATGAACTGGGGCAGACGACTCGCGGTTCTCGAAGTCGCGGACGTCCCCGGACTTGCTGATGTTTCGTCGGCACTTCGTGGTGCGCTGGAATCCCCCATCGGAATGCCTGATGGTTTTCTTGACGGAATTGAAGCGGGCAGTCGTGTCGCGGTGGTTTGCTCGGATGCGTACCGGCATACCGGTGTCGATCGGTTGCTGCCGACGCTCGTCGAGGAATTGAATGGTGCCGGCGTCCGCGACGAGTCCATACATTTCTTCTTCGCAAGCGGGACCCACAAGCCGCCTGCGCCGCCACAGATGGAGCGCATTCTCGGGGCCGGCATGTATGCCCGATTCGCAACACGGACGCATACGCACGACCCCTACAACGCTTCTCTGCACAAATACGTTGGCTCCACTACGCGCGGCACGCCTGTGGAAATCAACTGCGAACTGCTCGAGTTTGACCGGATCATTCTGACCGGCGCCGTCGTACTGCATTACTTCGCCGGATTTGGCGGCGGACGAAAATCCATTGTGCCGGGGCTGGCGTCGGCGCGCACGATCGCCCACAATCACTCGCTCAATCTCGATCCGGTCGAGCCGCGAATGAAATCGTCCGTCCGCATCGGCGCGCTAGACGGCAATCCGGTAGCCGAGGACATGCTGGAGGCGGCCCGGCTGGTTCCCGTTCATGGCATTATAAACACCGTACTGAATCGGCAAGGAGAGATTGCGGGGGTGTTCGTCGGCGAGATCGATGCGGCGCACCGCGCCGCAACCGCCTTGGCACGGTCGTTGTTCGTGGTCCCGATTCGCGAGCGGGCCGACTTGGTGATCGCCTCCGCGGGTGACGCCGCGAACTATGTCCAATCGCACAAGGCCCTGTATAACGCGTATCAGGCGGTGAAGCCATCCGGCCACATTATCCTGTTGGCGCCGTGCCCTGAAGGCCTCGGAGGGGAACACATTGTGAAGTGGCTCCGGCGGGGAAGCGTCAACGCGATCGTGGAAGGACTGCGCCGGCAGAGTGAAATATATGGCCAGACCGCCCTCTCCACCTTGCAGAAAACGCCGATTACGACCATCGTAACGGGCATGAGTGACGGCGAAGTCGCGTTACTGCACGCCGCGCGCGCGGCCACGCTCGAGGGCGCACTGGAGCAAGCGCGGGCCACACTCGGCGAGAACGCGACCTATTACGTGATGCCGTCAGCGGTATACACGGTACCCGTCATCGAGTGACGCTGGACGAATCGGCACGAGTCGCGTTGCATCAAAGAACCAGCGTGGGCTGCGCCCACAACCCGGAGAACGGGAATAATCTCCGCAGTTATCACGCTCTGCAGGTTCTAGTATTTCAATAGGTACGCAAGTCGCCGGGAAGACTTCTTATTGCTCTTGGTAGAAGCTGGGGTTTGAGGGGCTAACCGGATTTCTCCTCCGCGAAGCGCGTCGTTCGGAATGACAGAAGGGGCGCATTCGACGGCGAAAGAACAAATTGGGCTTGCTAAACAGATGGCTCCTCGGCGAAGCAAGGTGCGCACCCAGTATCGTGCACCCACCGCTCGTACACCCACCGCGCAAACACAACCCCAAGGCACCGCACGTGTCATTCCGACGCGAAGTGAGGAACCTGGGCAAACCGAGTACTCCATGCCGGGTAGACGGTAAAGCGCGGTGCCTGGCTCCCTAACCCGATTCCTCCTTTTCGTCTGTCGAGACGTCTTGCTTACCGCTTCCTTCTCGATCCGATTCTACGCGAAGATCGGCGGCCTCTTATTTGCCCAGGGCCGAGCTTGCTCGAGTTGCGCGGCGAGACGGAACAAGGTCGCCTCGTCGCCGAACCGCCCGATGAAATGCGCCCCCACGGGGAGCCCCGACGCGTTCCAATACAGCGGGACGTTCATCGCCGGCTGTCCCGTGAAGTTGCAGATCGGCGTGAACGGCGCGTATTCGCCTGCCACATACAGGCCCTTCATGGGATTACCCGGTTCGGAGTCGAATGCGCCCAGCGGCATGGGCGGTTTCGCAAGGGTGGGCGTCAGCATCACGTCGTAATCGAGCATGAACCGCGCGATCTGGCGCGACACCTGTTGGAGAAACGTGATGGACAGCAGGTACATTGAACAAGAGACCTGTTTCATCTGCTCATACATCGCCCACGTAAGCGGCTCCAGTTTGTCCGGCGTCGGCTCGACGCCGGTGAGATACGCCATGCCGTCGATGGCCCATGCCGGTCCCGCCGAAAACGCCGTGATAAACGGCTGCACAAGGGCTTCGCCGTCGATGGCCGGTGACGCCTCTTCCACGTGATGTCCGAGGTCCGCGCAAAGTCTCGCGGCGTCGTGAACCGCCGCGACACAATCTTCGTGAACCGGCACGCCCGTCGCCGCTTTTGTAGTGAACGCGATGCGTAACCTGCCGGCATCGCGCATCACTTCTTCGGCATAGGGGCGCTCTCCGGGAGGCGCCCAATACGGGTCCCCGACATCGGGACCGGCGGTCGCGTCGAGCAACGCCGCGCTGTCGCGCACGGATCGGGCGAGCACGTGCTCGCACACGAGCCCGTTTTGCACGTCGCCGACGTCGGGCCCCAGGGGATTGCGCCCGCGCGTCGGCTTCAGGCCGAACACGCCACAGCACGACGCGGGAATACGAATCGATCCGCCGCCGTCGTTGCCGTGCGCCGCCGGCACCATGCCACAGGCAACGGCCGCCGCGCTCCCGCCGCTGGACCCGCCGACCGAGTGGCCCGTGTTCCACGGGTTGCGGCAGGGACCGAACCGTTGAGGTTCCGTCGTGGGAAGGATGCCGAATTCGGGTGTACTGGTTTTCCCTAGCACGACCAGTCCCGCGCGTTTGTACCTCGAAACCAACTCCGAGTCCCCCGGTGAAATGAAATTTTCAATCAAATTCGACCCAAACGACATGCGGACGCCGGCATAGGCCGCGAACAAATCCTTCAAGAGGAATGGAACGCCTCGGAACGGACCGTCCGGCAGGCCCGCCTTAATCGCCGCGCGCCCTTCGTCGTACATCGAGGTCACGACCGAATTGATCGTCGGATTGAGCCGCTCGATCCGCTCGATCGCCGCGTCACATAACTCCTCCGGCGTGACGTCTCTTTTCCGAACCAACTCGGCCTGCGCCGTTGCATCCAGTCCCGCCAGTTCCTGCACCATCGCCATGTCCAAGTACTCCCGTTCGTTCCGTGGAACGCGTCCCCATTGACACCCTCAACGTGAAGCCCACACCGCTCCCAAGTATTCCGCCCCACTCCTGCCGGCCGGCCACCGCGCTTCAATGTAGCACGGCGCAGGCACAATCCGCCCCTTTTTCTCCTGCGCGACTCAGCGCTCTCCCGCTGTCTCCTGAAGGTGATGTGGTACACCATTCGATCAGGGACCGACAACGTCAAATATAGCAAATTGTGGAGGCGACGCCCTCACCGCGCCCCAAAACGCGACGAAATGTCACGGCTGTATTCAGCCACGGACAATCTCAATCTCCATTCGCAGATTCTCCGTAAGCCGATTGTGCAGTCAGTCGAAACCGTGCAGTACTGAGGGACTCGCGGCGGCGCTGGATATCTCACCGAAACCGTCGCATAATGGCGCGGCATCGGGAACCGAAAGGCCCTCTTTGCGGCGATTCGTAATGCGATTGCCCTCCGATATGAAAAGTGGGGGGCGTTTGTTGCCAGGCCAATAACATAAGCGGGATTGGAAGAGCGCTCTCCTTGTCCCATGCGGACGATACGGGGTGCGCACATCCGTAGTCGGAGGACCTCACGGCGGAGCATGCGGATCTATGGTCTAACAGGCGGCACCGGTAGCGGCAAGTCCGAGGCCGGCAGGCGATTTTCCGAACTGGGGATTCCAGTTATCGATGCCGACGCAATCGGTCACGAGGTCATTGCCCCCGGCGGGGCGGCCGAGAAAGACGTAATTGCCGCGTTTGGAGAAGACATTGTCTCGCACGGTGCCATCGATCGCGCCAAGCTTGGCGCCCGCATCTTCGCCGACAACGCCGCGCGCAGCCGCTTGAACGGGCTCGTCCACCCCGCCATTCGCATGGAAATCGCCGCGCGCTGCGCCGAGCTGGCGGAAAAGGGAAGCCCGATTGCAATCATCGATGCCGCCCTCATCGGGGAGAACGGCCGACGGGACGAATTCCTGAGCGGTATCATTCTCGTGCTGTGTCCGGAAGAGGAGCGTGTGCGGCGGCTGGTCCGGAGCCGCGGACTGAGCGAAGACGAGGCGCGGCGCCGAGTCGCCTCCCAAACGCCGCCCGAAGCAAAGCTTGCGATCGCGGACTGGGTCATTGAGAATAAGGGCACGCTCGAGAAACTCTATACCGAAGTCGACCGAATCGCGGATGAGTTGAGGAGACACGATGCCTGATCTGGCCAAGTGCCGGCGCTGCGGCAAAATCTTCGGCGCGCAGACGGGCAAGGTGTTGTGCGCCAAATGCACCTCGGACTACCTGTATGAAGGCGAACGCGTGCTCGAGGCCATCGAGAAACACAGCCTGCGTACTCCCCGCGAGATCGCCGAATTCACCGGCATTCCCATCGACCGCGTCGAGGACCTTATCGGCAGTTCGGCGTTAATCGGGCACGCCGTCGAGCAAAACAAACCCTGCCTGTACTGTGGCGAGCGCCCGGCGCAGAAGCGCTCGGAATACTGCCTCCAATGCCGCATGATGCTGAACAAGGAATTGGGGTCGGCAGCCCGCCTCATCGGTTCCCTGCTCGAGCGTGAGAAGCGCAAGCCGCGCGTCCGCATCGAGAATGCGGGCCCGACGCTCGACCAACTGCTCAAGTCCAAGCGCGAGCGCACGGGGACCAAGCGAATGGACCCGACGCCTCGCAACCGATACTCGGGATAAACGTTGTAACCGCGCCGGGACTGAAGTCGCTGCGGAGGCCCGGCGTCGTGGGGGAGAGTACACGCATGCAACGCTGCATAACCATTCTGCTTGTTGGGTCGCTCAGTCTCGCGGCCGTCGCCGAAGACGATGTATATCGGCTGTACATCGCACCCGAAGGAAACGACGCTTGGTCGGGCCGGCTGTCCGAACCCAACGCGGAGAAGTCGGACGGCCCCTTCGCGACGATTCACGGCGCGCAAAGCAAGTTGCGGGATCAGATCAGGTCATGGAAAGGCGACCCCGCTGCTGTGCGACCTGTCGAGGTCCTCATCCGCGAAGGTACCTATCGGCTCGACAGCCCCCTGGCGTTCACGTCCCAGGATGCCTTGTCCGTGAGTCCGCCGGTAAACGTAACCTGGGCCGCGTATGCCGGTGAGGAGCCTGTTATCAGCGGCGGCAAACGCATCGCCAACTGGAGGAGGAAAGGTGAACTGTGGATCGCGGAACTTCCGGAGGTCGGCTCCGGCCAGTGGTACTTCACTGCGCTGTGGGTGGACGGCCAATACCGGGCCCGCGCTCGAACCCCGAACAAGACCTTCTTCCGGACCGCAGGCAAGGCGCCGGCCATGAAGGATCCGGCTACCGGCGAGGACAAACCGTCCAATCTCGCATTCGAGTTTGCGCCCGGCGACATTCGGCCGTGGGAAAACCTGGACGATGTCATGGTCGTCGTCATGCATTCCTGGGATACGTCGCACCATCACATCGCGTCAATCGATCAGACCAATCATATCGTCACCTTCACCGGGCCGAGCGGATGGCCTTTCGAATACTGGGGGCCGCTTCAACGGTACTACGTCGAAAACTTCCGTGAAGCGTTGGATTCGCCGGGCGAGTGGTATCTCGACCGCGCAAAGGGCCTCCTCTACTACTGGCCGCTGCCGGGCGAGGACATGGAGCGGACCGAGGTTGTCGCGCCGCGCCTCGAATACCTGATCCGGTTCGAGGGCGCGCCCGCCCAAGGCGAATACGTAGACGGGATCGTGCTGCGTGGGCTCCGGCTTTATCACACCAATCACCTGCTGCCGAGAGAAGGCATGTCGTGCCAGCAGGCCGCATATCCCGTTCAAGGCGCAATCGACGGCAACGGGGCGCGCCACTGCGTCATCGAGGACAACGAAATCGCCCATATCGCGACGTATGGCATCTGGCTGCGCGAAGGATGCGTCGACAACGCAATCCGGCGAAACCACGTGCACGACATGGGCGCGGGCGGCATTCGCGTCGGCGTGGGCAGGAACCCGGACAGCGAAGCCGAAGCCACTCTCCGCAACGTCATCGACAACAACTGGATTCATGACGGCGGCAAGGTCTATCCCGCCGGAGTGGGCGTGTACATCGGCCGCAGTTCGTACAATACGGTCTCACATAACGAAATCTCGGACCTCTACTATACGGGCGTGTCCGTCGGCTGGTCCTGGGGTTACGATCCCAGCAGCGCAAACCACAACATCATCGAGTACAACCACATCCACAACATCGGCAAGTGGCTGCTCAGCGATATGGGCGGCATTTACACCTTGGGCGTGGCCCCGGGAACCACGCTGCGCTACAACCTCATCCATGACGTGTATTCCTACCGGTACGGCGGCTGGGGCATCTACCCCGACGAAGGCAGTACGGACCTTCTGATCGAGAACAACGTGGTGTACGACACGAAGACCGGGGGATTTCACCAGCATTACGGGAAAGAAAACCGGGTAC
>BTUX01000059.1:0-20167 GCA_045863315.1 Candidatus Hydrogenedentota bacterium
CACTTCGTGCGGCACGTACCTTTATGCAGCGACAGGGAAAACGGGCTGTTGGTGTGAAAACTCCTCACCCGATTGACTTCTATGCTATCTCCTGAGCATGTCTCACCAGTCGCTCCCGTCATCGGTAGCGACTGGTGAGAAATGCGGGCTAACGCTTCCGTCGACAGTCACGAAGTGGAGCCCACATCCCTCCAATCCCCCATCAAAGACAAGGCCGACGAAAGCAGAAAAGGGTGGCCGGACGGGCCGGGGATCGTTGCAATTCCGGAGCGGCTTCCATCGTGCGCCCCCGGCACATCATTTAGCAGCGCCGGCAATCTCCCCAGAATCGACCTGCACGGGAAGGGCCTGCCCTGTTCAAGGCCGCGATGCGCTTTCGGCGCGGGTTTGCGTGCGGGGCGCTCTCGGATTCCGCGCGGTTGATTTCCCCACTTTTCGCTTCCCTCTGGCGAAATCGACAAAACCGTGTATACTGTAAATCTTGGGACTGCAAGGGGCCGAGTTGCCGTGTTTCGGGGAGCGCACGCGGTCCGGGCATATGTGGGTGGACGATTGTGCCAGTGGCAACAAACGGAGGAGTGCTTATGGCAATGGCGGGCTTGGGGTCGGTCTGCATCAATCACCCAGGCGTCGAAGCGGTGGGCCGATGCAAACAGTGCGGCAAACCCTTCTGCAACGCCTGCAAGGTGAGCGGGCCAACCGGATTCTTCTGCAGTGCGGAATGCAAACAAAAACACGAAGTTTTCATTCAACGCGCCCAGCAACTCGACTCCAAAAAGGGCGGATTCGGTTTCGGGCGGTTGATGCGTCGTGGTATCGGTCTTATCATGGTTACTCTCATTATCGCCATCGCGCTCGGTGTGTTCGGGACCATTTTCCAGGTTCCCGTGTTGTCGCCGATGGTTCGAAGCGTCCGGTCGATGATCGGTATATAGGAGGCAGATATGGATCTCAGTCGATTGAAGTGGCCGCTCATCATTGCAATCGTCGTCGGCGGGGGATGGCTCGTGACCGACGGCGGCGTTCGTTACATGCACGGCAAGTTCACAGAAGGGGAGGTCGGCGTCGATCCGAAAAGGGACGAAATGAACGAGGCCGGCCTGACGCGACTCGCCGGGTTCCTCATTAAGACGTTCCGCTACGCGTCCGCGGAAAAGGTCATTCTGGACGCCCTAAATCGATATCCGCAAGGCAAGAACGCCTTGTTTAACGAATACCGGTTGGCGAAATGCGTGGAAAAGCAGGGGGACTACGCGCAGTGCGTCGCCATTCTCCAGCGCTTGCGCGACATCGACGCCCACAGCTACGACGATCGCATACCGGAACGGAACGTATTGCAGCTTCGAATTGACAAACTCGGCGAAACGCACGAACTCGGTGAAGTCGGCAACCTCTGATGGGCCGGGTGCGGCTGTAACCGTGAACCGCGCCCGCGGGAGGTAATGGTGCCGGATCGAGTCGTGGGCCGCATTCCGGTCTTCGAGTGCCTGCGCGCGAGGAAGCGGCCCGCGCGCAGGCTGTTCGTTTTACGCGACGCCGAGGGCCTCGACGAAATCCTGGCCGCCGCGGCGGATCTGCCGGTGGAACGGTGCGACCGCGGCCGCCTCGATCAGCTTGCCCGCGGCGTCATTCACCAAGGCGTCGTGCTCGAGGCGGACTCCCTCCCCGTCCTCAACGCCTCGACGTGGGCAAAAGGCCCGTTTCCGCCGGACGCCATCGTCGCCGTGCTGGACGGAATCGAGGATCCACACAACTTCGGCGCGATCGTGCGGTCGGCCGCGGCCTGCTGCGCGCGTGCGGTCCTGTTCGCCAAAGACCGATCGGCGCCGATCTCCTCGGCGTCGATGAAAAGCGCGGCCGGCGCCATGGAATACATCGATCTCGTCGAGGCGGCCAATCTCACCCGGACCATCGAGACCATGAAGCAGGAGGGGTTCTGGCTCGCGGCATTGGACGCGGGCGCGCCGACGCTGCTTTGGGATGCGGACTTGAAAGGACGCATCGGAATCGTAATCGGCAGCGAAGGCAAGGGAATCCGCCGACTCGTCCGAGAGCACTGCGACTATCGCCTCCGCATTCCCCTCACGGGGCCGATCACGTCGTTGAACGCGTCGGTCAGCGCGGCAATCGCGCTGGCGGAGTGTCTCAGGCAGCGTTTGACGAAATAAGGCGTCAAGTCCCGATTTGCCGCAGGCCGCGACCGTCGACATAGGCGTAAGGCATGGCCGGCGTATTTCGCGCAAACGCGACGTGGCCGGATTGGTCCATCACAATGACACCGCCATAACCTCCGGCGTGTTCGAGTTGCGCGATGCCCGCAACGGCCGCCGCCTCGCAGGTCAACCCGCGTGCGATGCCTTCCGCCACGGATCGCGACAGCATGACGCGCATGATGTATTCGCCCTGACCGGTGGCGGAGACCCCGCACGAATCGTCCGCAAACGCCCCGCTCCCAATGACCGGCGCGTCACCGATTCGTCCCGGCATCTTGTTGCGCGTGCCCCCGGTCGAAGTGGCCGCGGCGATGCGGCCCTCCTCGTCCAACGCGACGGCGCCCACCGTGTCGTGCGTCGGCGCCGGCTCCAGGAGTTCCGAAGTCGACACGAAAGGAAATCCGCACTCGTGCGCGAACCGCGTCGCGCCCTCGCCCGCGAGCAGACAATGAGGCGTGCGTTCCAGCACCTTCCGTGCCGCGGACACCGGGTGTCGAACATGGCGGATCGCGGCGACGGCGCCGAAATTGCGCGTGGAACCATCGACCACGATCGCGTCCATCTCGATTTCCCCGTCGGCGTTTGGGTGCGATCCGACGCCCGCGTTGAAGACGGGATCGTCCTCGAGGACCATCACGGCGGCCTCGACCGCGTCCAGCGCGCTGCCGCTTGCCTTCAAAACGGCTACACCGGCGTCCAGCGCGCGTTCCATCCCCGATTGCGTTCGCGCGAGCTGATCGGCGCGCCATCGGCCTGCGCCGCCGTGAACGACGAGTGCAATCACGTTGGGCCGGGCCGTCATTTCCACTGCGCGACGATCGCGTCGCGGGTCTCGTCCAACGACTCGCGCGATGTCGGCTGGAAATAATGCGGGGCGAATTGGAGTCCGAACCCGTCGCCCGCGTATCGCGGAATCACGTGCAGGTGCACGTGAAAAACCTCTTGCATCGCCGCCTCGCCATCCGCCAGAAAAAGATTGACGCCCTCGCAGCGCAGGTGCGTCTTGCGCAAGGCCGCGGCAACCCGCATGCCCGTTCGGAAAATCTCGGCGCCGAGATCGGCATCGAGATCAGAAAGGTAGGGCGCATGAACCTTCGGAATGACCAGGGTGTGTCCTTGATTGACCGGACGTATATCCATGAACGCCGCAACGTTTTCGTTCTCGTACACCATGCTGACCGGGAGTTCGCCCGCCAGTATTTTGCAGAAGACGCATGAACCCTGGTCTTCCTTCACGGCCCCTCCTCCCCGCGCTTCACGGCTTCGCCAGCACCCGCCCCGCCACCGCGTCCAGTCGCCTGAGCATCTCCGGGTCGCGGGCTTCCGGCGCGGTGATGAGGGCGTACTCGAGCGCGGTGCGGCAGCCGTGAGGGCACTCGCAACCCGGTCGCTGCAAAATCGGAACAAGCCGCCGGATTAATTCGCGCGCGTTGTCCGCGTTGGCCCGGAGCACCCCGATGATCTGCTCGACGGTGACGTGATCGTGATCCGGGTGCCAGCAATCGTAGTCCGTCACCATCGCGACGGTGGCGTAGCACATTTCCGCCTCGCGCGCCAGCTTGGCCTCCGGCATGTTCGTCATGCCTATGACGTCGCACCCCCATTGCCGGTACAAGAACGATTCCGCCTGCGACGAGAATTGCGGCCCTTCCATGACCAGATAGGTCCCGCCGCGTTCCGTCTTCACCTTCATCGATTTGGCGGCCTCTTCGATGCAGTCTCCGAGGTGCGCGCACACGGGATGGGCCATCGAGACGTGCGCGACCATGCCCGTTCCGAAGAACGTCTTCTCGCGATCGAACGTGCGGTCGATGAATTGATCGACGATGACGAAATCGCCGGGGTGCAGATGCTCCTTGAGCGAGCCCACGGCGCTGATCGAGAGAATCTGACTGACACCGGCCCGCTTGAGCGCGTCGATGTTCGCGCGGAAATTGATTTCCGTCGGCGGAATGCGGTGCCCCCTGCCGTGCCTCGGCAAAAACACCAGTTGCGACCCCGCATACTCCCCGAACAACAGTTCGTCCGACGGTTCGCCAAACGGCGAATCCACGCGAATCCACCGCTTGTTCTCGAGTTCGGCAATGTCGTAGACCCCGCTGCCGCCGATAACGCCAAGGAGGGGTGTTCGAGCGGCCATTACACAAAGCTCCTCTTCGTTATGTGCGCCGAACGGCCATTTCCGGCCCGGTTTGCGCCGACCATCCATACGGTGCGGCATCGGTCGCAACTCAATCGTTACGGTCTGCAAGCCCCGCGCGGTTACGAATCTCTCACCCCTCGGAGGACCTCCCGTATTTTGCCGACAACCGCCTGCCGGACGCGAAAGATCTGATCGCGGCCTTTCACCTTCGCGTAGCGCATGTGATTGTCGTCCGGGCAGATTCCCCCGATCGAGACCGGCCCCAAGGTTTGCACCTGGCCGCCCTCGGCCTCCGGCGCGAGGGTCACACTCCACTCGGCGACCGGGTTATCCAGGCCGAAGATGGAAAGGTCTTCGGGCGCCGGGTCTGCGTCCACCGACTCCGCGTTCAACGGCGTAATCGCGGCAATCAAGCCCTGCATGTCGTTCTGGCTGTCCCACACCTTGCCCGTGGGCCGCTCCACTTTCCAGGCTTGCTCGCCCCGCACGAACACATACTCCGTACCCTCGAACATCAGCCGGACTTCCCGGGCGAGGTCCCGCTTGAACGACAGCAGACTCTTCGAGAGGAAATCCTTGATCGAGACCGCCAGCCGGCCCACCTCCTCGTTCGTCAACGTGGTGACCGCGCCATTGTCCTGAGTGACGTAACGCCGCCTGCCGTCCGGCGTCTCCGCCCCGACCAGAATGTATCCGGGTTCCTCAATGTCCTTCCAGGCCAGGGCGATGCGGATCACGGGTTCGTCGAGACCGAACTCGGGCGACCGTTCGGGATAGTATTCGGAGCCGTTCAACGACAGCAAGGTGCTGATGAATGTGGACACGCCGCCCTGATCCGTCTTTTCGCGGCGGGGTTCCGTCAGTTGCCAGCCCCCGTCTTCCACATTCTCGAGGGCGAACTGCTGCGCTCCCGCTTCGTACCTGATCGAGGTGAGGTCCATGGCCGGCCGTGTCAGGATGCGTTTCTCGTTCCATGCATCGGGATTGGCCGGAAACAAGGTGACCATGTGCGCGTCCACGACAAAGACATGGTCCGAGTTCTCGTGCATGACGTAGACGCCGGCGTCTTCCTTCTTGGCCGCCTCGAAGGACCCGAAGTACGCCGTTTGCGCGGGACCGTCCCCGCTGCGGACCGTCAGTCGCGCTTTCGGCGGGTCGAGGTTGTAGTCCTGCAGGTCCTCGGGATAGTCGATGTAGTTACGTCCGATGGCAAACTGCAATTCGCCCGCGAGGTCATTCAGCATGGCCTGGTCGCCCGTGCCCGGCGTCGGTCCCAAGACCCGCCATACGCCGTTTGCGTCGCGTTCCGCCGACACCACGACGGATTCTTCCCAGTTTCGCTCGGTTGAGCCGTCATCGCCAATGGTTGCGGGCCGGATCCGCGCATATTCGATTTGCGTGATGCCCAGTTCGCCCTCCTTGAACAGGTCGCGGTCGCGCAGCCACAGAAGGTCGCGGTTCAACTCGAAGAAGGTGTCCGGATTGACCAGAAACACCGGCCCGTCTCCGGCGCGCGCATACCGGTATTTCTGCGTGGGATCGAGTACGCCGAAATGGACCTCCACGTTCGCTCCGTCTCGCGTCGCGGCGTTGACCCGCAGTACCGGATCGTCCAATCCATATGCGCCCACGTCCTCGCGCCTGTCGTCCAGGGTCCGCTCGCTTGAAAGTTCGGCCAGATTCTTGGCCACGCGGTCCCACACCAATGCATTGGCAGCGATGGGCTTCGGCTCGGCGATCCGCCACTGGGCGGCGGAGTCCCGCACGCCAGTGGTCGGGCGCTCGCCTTCGCGGGAGATGGTTATGGTTTCGAGGTCCTCCGGTGCGAATGAAAACACCTTCCTGGCCTCGGCCGCCCGCTCCCGGGTCGCTTCCTCGCTGCGAATCATCAGCCAGTACCCGAAGCACAGCGCAAGCAATACCCCCAGGAGGATGAGGTTCTGCCGGCCCTTCACTGGTAGCGCCTCCGCATGAAGAACACGGCCAGCGCCACTACCAACAACGCCTGCACCACGCCAAGGCCGGACACCCACGCGATAATCTTTTCGTCCCGTTCCGACAATACGATCGCCGGATTGTCCTTGCCGCGTGCCCGAATCGCGATCAACTCCTCACGTTCCGTCAGCCATGCAACGGCATTCAGTATAAAATTGAGGTTGCCGCCGATCAGCACGGCTTCGTTCCGTACAAAATCCGAGTCGCCCACAACGACCAACCGTGCCGCACGCATCTGCCCCGTATCGCCCACGGGAACGTCCGTTTGCATCGTCGCCGCGACGGCCACCCCTATTGAACCTACGTTTTCGCCCGGGCCCTGCGTAGGCTGTCGGCCCGCGGCGATGCCCTGCAGGTCGGTTTCCGCATAGCAGTAGGGCAGAGTGCGCAGGATTCGGCTCGCCACCACATTCTTGGGCAAGGGGTCCGCAACGCTCACCGAACGGGCCGCAAGAAAGTCGAGTTGTTTGTCAAAGTTGCGCGTGATCGGATGCGACTGGTCGAAACAACCCATAAACTCGACGTTCGGCACCTCGATTCGGCCGAATTCCGCGGTCGCCGCGGCGTCCGACAACAGGGTGATTTGGCCGACACGGCTGTTCACTCTCGAATCCGTCAGAATGATGTCCTCTCCTACGACGACTCCGAAGCGCCGGGCAAGCCACTCGAACGCCCGTTTCCGGGCGGGCTGGCCCGTCGCCGCGAACTGCGGATCGACCAGCACCATCAAACGCCCGCCGCTGTTCAGGTACGTGTCCAGCGCGTTCAATTCGTCGTCCGACAAATCGCCGCCCACCTCCGCGTTCAGTCCGTTGATGATTACTGCGTTATAGCTCGGGTCGATCCCCGCCCCGCCGCTTTGGATGCCAAACGCCTCCAACTGGTACCCCTCGGACTGCAGCAACGCCTTGAGCCCGGAAGCCGTGGGCTTGCTGATATCGTTCTCCCCGTGGCCCGTGAGAAAACCCAGCTTCGGTTGCGACGCCTGGACCACGTTGATCAGTGCGTTCGTGAAGTCGCGCTCCTCGAGCCGGGGCATCGGGCCCGCGAACGCAATCGATTTCTGGCGCGTGCCCGCCTTTACCACGACCGTGCCGTTCGGGTCGGCGAAGGTCAGACCGAGCGCCTTCAGGCGCGCCGCTTCCTGCTGCGGATCGATGAACTCGACTTTGAGATGGGGCGTGAGCGCGGCGCACCGATCCAGGAACACCCGAGTCTTGTCACGCGCCACCGTCACCTCGCGCCTGCCCGTGTTGACGAACAGACCAAACACGTGAACGTCCTGTGTCAAACCCTCGAGGACTTGCACCGTCTGGGGCGCGAGTTCCGTTCGCCCTTCTTCCGTCAGGTCCCATGCGCGGTCCCACCGCAGGAAAAAGGCATACACTACGATGCAGATGCCGAGGACAATGAGGGACGCGACAATCGAGTTCAGACCGCCCGAATACCCGCCGGCCGGCGCCTTGTCCGCCCGCGACACCATGGTAAGCGCCAACCACACGATCGAGAACACAGCCGCAAGCGCGGCAAGCGCCAGCACTGCGCCGCTGAACGGGTCGCGGCGGACGGCCACAAGATTGAGCGTCAGCGCCAGCCCTGCGAGTGCCGCGAATCCGGACACCATCCGCGCCTTCGCCACCGGCTAGGCCCTCCACTTGCGCGATTCGAGCGCGCGAAACGTCAAAAACAAAAAGTACGTGGCGAAGAGCACGTAATACGCGATGTCCTTGGGCTGCACGATTCCCTGCGCCATCTGCTCGGCATGGGCATCAAGGGGCAGTTCGAGTACGACCTGCCGGAACACGCGGTAGAAAAAGTCCACGGCGCGCTGCACGTTGATGCCCCACTGGCCGGGGACCGCCAGGTGCTCCTTCATGTCGCTGCCGAAGGTGCCGAGGATGTACATGACAAACCATAGCCCGAAGGTGAGCGCGCCCGCCGTGATCTGGCTGCTTGTCAGCGCGGAGATGAACAGCCCGAGCGCCATGAACGCCGCGCTCATCAGGAAGACCGTCAGCAATCCGAACAGGAGGACCGCAAGCTCGACGTCCGTGTAATATCCGAGAATGGCCATATGGACCGAAATCACGCACAGCAACACCAGCACGATACCTAGGGACGCGAGGTACTTGCCAAACACGATGTCGCGGTCTCGAAGGGGGTAGGTGAGCAGCAATTCCATCGTGCCGCGATTGCGCTCCTCGGCCAGCAGCCGCATCGTGATCAGCGGCCCGATGAAAAGAACGAGCTGGCCGCAAAACACCAGGTACGGACTCAGCATCAGCTCTTCGAGCTTGGGCACGCCCTGATACATGTAGGACGATGGAGATACCGTGATCCGGCAAAACAGGATGAACGTCGCCGCAAACGCCAGTCCAGAAATCGCGGCGTACGTGATCACAATGACGTAGCCGACCGGCGTCGTGAAGAAACTTACGAGTTCCCGCTTGCACACCGCCAAGATGTTGCTCATTCCGCCGGCCCCCGATCCGATCCCACCGCCGCCACGAACACGTCCTCGAGTGTGCGCCCTCGCTTCTGAATCCCAACCAGCCTGCACGCGCCTCCGCTCAAGGCGCACGCAACAGCCTCGCGGACATCGACCCGGCATTCCACCTTCACCACGTATCGCCCTGAACCCAGGCTGGTCGCCCCGGCAACGCCTTGCACTGCCCGCAGCGCCGTAAGGACCGCATCCGTTGAGCCGAGCGCCTCCACTTCCAATTCCGCTGCTTCCCCGCCGACAAGGTTCTGCATCGTGTCCTGCGCGACGATCCGGCCTTGATGAATGATGATCACCCGCTCGCACACCATCGAAACCTCGGGCAGGATGTGCGTGCTCAACAGGATGGTGTGGTCCGGCGCGAGGTCTTTGATAAGCTGCCGTATCTCGACAATCTGTTTCGGGTCGAGACCCGCCGTCGGTTCGTCCAGGATCAACACCGGCGGATCTCCGACCAACGCCTGGGCAAGTCCGAGTCGCTGCCGGTAACCCTTCGATAGATTGCGGATCACCCGGCTGCCCATGTCGGACAAACCGCAGTGCTCCATAACCCGCGACACTTCGGCCCTCCGGGCCGACCGCCGCACGCCCTTCACTTCCGCCACATAGCGAAGAAATGACGAAACCACCATCTCACCATACAGCGGAACATTCTCGGGCATATAGCCCACCCGCCGCTTGACCTCGAGCGGGCTGTCCTCGACGTGGAATCCGGCCACCTTCGCGATTCCCCGGGTCACGGGGGTGAAGCCCGTCAGGATGCGCATCGTCGTGCTCTTCCCTGCCCCATTTGGGCCGAGAAAACCGACGATCTGCCCTTTTTCCACCTCGAAGGTCACATCCTGGATTGCAGAGATCGGGCCGTAAACTTTTGTCAAACCGGAAACCTGAATCACGCCTGGCTCCTCATGGCGTAACGTAACGTATCACGGGACTTTTGTGCAAATGAAGCGTATCTGGATCTGGGGTGAAATACGAATTTTGACCGCTGGAAAGTTGACGGCTTGAGAAATTATTGACAAATAATCGGAGTGAATAGGCAAAAAATTCCAAAAAAGTGCAGCGTTTGAACGTCCCATTTTGGTTTTCACACTTTATCAAGTCTATGTAGAACCTAGCTTTATGGAAATTCGGTGTATACGGTGCAGGTTTGGCACGCTATATGCTTCAATCCCACGCAACGATACGGGACCGAGAACCCGCGAGGTAGTTGGTATGATTGTACAGTGTTGCGTCTGCGAGAAAGTGCGCGAAGGAGGCCAGTGGTTCCTGCTCTCGAAGCCCGTCCAAATGGACGAAACCATCAGCCATGGATACTGCCCCGACTGCGCTGCCGAAGCCTTCGGTGAACTCTACCGAAGGGCCCAGGCCCGCGAAGCCGCAGCGCAGAGGGCCATCCACGCCGCGTAGAGCATACCGCTGAGTCAACGACCCGCTTCTCTCCGCTGCCGTTCTCAAACCGCCCGGCAACCTGAGAACGGCAGTACTGTTCTCTCAGGGAACCACTCCAATGAAATTGAATTTATTGCTTATAACACGGCATATGCGCTGCGCCAAGGTGGCCCGTGGTACATTAAACAAGTCGGTCATCTACGCTGGATTGCCCAATTCAATTCAGCAGTGATGCCGCTCAAGTGGATTTATCTCATTTTTTTACAATAATTTATAGAACTACGAATGAACTCAGATACGCCAGTTTTTTCCCCGGAATTTATCCTAACCCGCATTTCTCACCAGTCGCCCCCGTTGACTGGGGGCGACTGGTGAGAAATGCGGGCTAAAGTATATCGCTCCCGCTGCCGATAAACCGGAAGGCAGAACAGGCTGCCACCCCTTTGGGCCGGAAAGGAGCGGAAACGGCGATGGAAAAAATCGGCGTGACATCGGCGCGGATGGCGTATACGAGCACGGGAAAGTGAAGGCATGAGCGGTAGTTTCAGTATCGGCGGACTGATTTCGGGCCTCAATTCCAACGAAATCATTCGGCAGCTCATGCAGATCGAGCGCCAGCCGATCGTCAAGTTGAAGGACCGCGTATCGCAATTCCAGAAGCAGCAGACTTCAATTCGCGAACTGCGCTCGACTCTTCTCACGCTCCGAAACCGCGCCCAGGACTTTCGCCTTACCAACCTTTTCAACCAGTTCGCTGCCGCGTCAAGCCAAGAAAGCGTACTAAGCGCCAAAGTCTCTGGCGAAAGTCCGGTATCCGGCTCGTACGTGGTCAATGTGATCCAGCTTGCCAGCGCGACGACGGCTTCCAGCAGCGCACGGCTTGGCGCAGCCATTGATCCGGCTGTGTCGCTGAACACGAGCGGGATTCAGACCGAGATTACGGGCGGTGTGTTCAGCATCAACGGCCAGCAGATCAACGTCGATCCGTCGACCGATTCGCTCAACGCGATCCTGGGCGCCATCAATTCGAGCGGAGCGGGAGTCACCGCCACCTACGACGCACTGACGGACCGCGTGACCATCGCCAACACCAACCCGGGCGACACCAGCGTTATCAACTTCGGCGCGACGGGCGACACGAGCAACTTCCTCGAGGTGGTCAGCGTGTCGGCGGCGACGCAGGTGACGAACGTGAATGGGTCCACGGAAGTGACGGGCACGCGAAACCTCGGCGCCGTCGATCCCGCGGACGTGCTTGACACCATCAATTTCGCCGCGGGCACGGTCACGTCGGGAAGCTTCAAAATCAACGGCATCACCATTACGGTGGATGCCGCGGTGGACTCGCTCAGTGACGTCCTCGGGCGGATCAACGACAGCGACGCAGGCGTGACCGCGAGCTACGACGCGTCGACCGACTCGATCCGCATCGTGTCCGATACGCTCGGAAGCCGCACGATCTCGTTTCAGTCGGGGACGAGCAACTTTCTCGACATCACCCATCTGACAACGGCGACGCAGACGGCCGGCAACGATTCGCAATTCACGATCAACGGCGGGCCGGCGCAGACCCGAAACACCAACGAAGTCGCCGACGCCATCGGCGGGGTGACCCTGCGCCTGCTCAGCCAAGGCACAAGCACCGTGACAGTGTCCGTGGATGACGACGCGATCATCGAGGACGTGAAGGATTTCATCACGGAGTTCAACAATTCGATCACGGCCATTCGCGATCGCATCAAGAAAGACGGGCTCCTCGAGAACGACACGACCCTGCGGCAAATCGAGGACTTCCTCCGCGGCAGCGTGTTCAGCCAGATACCCGGCATCAGCGGATCCTTCCAAAGCCTGGGCGCGGTAGGAATATCGACCGGCAGCAGTTTCGATTCGAGCACGGTCTCGCCGCTCCAACTCGACGAAAACGCGTTCCGCGAGGCCCTGCGCGCCAATCGCGGCAACGTCCGCGACCTGTTCTCCAACTCGTCCGGCACCGGTATCGCGGACACGTTCTTCACGTATCTGGATGAAATCACGTCGACGCAGGGTCCGCTAAACGAGCGCGCCCGCAGCAACGGCATCCTGGACCAGCAAATTCAGGCCTTGAACGATCGGATCGACCGCCTCGAGGACCGTGTGGCCATGAAGGAGCGCCGGTTGCGGTTGCAGTTCACCCAGCTTGAACAACTCGTGGCGCAATACCAGCAGCAGGGTTCGTCCCTCGCCGGTGTGCAAGCGGGGCTACGCCAATTCTAAAGGGGAGCGAGCGCATGTCAGGTTCGGCGATGTCTTACGGAACGTACAAGCGAGTGGACGTCCAGACCGCGTCCCAGGGAAAACTCATCGTGATGTTGTTTAACGGCGCCATCCAGCGCGCCGAGGAGGCCCGCCGCCTGCTTTCCAGGGGAAAGACGGACGGTGTTCACAGCAATCTCATTCGCGCGCAGGATATCATCGCCGAACTCCGCTCCGCCCTCGACATGAAGGCGGGCCCCATCGCGGCCCAACTCGACCGCATCTACGAATACTTCCAGCACCTCCTCATCAAGGCCAACATCCGCAAGGAAGTATTGCCGCTGGATGAGGCCATCCAACACCTCGGGATCATGCGCGACACCTGGCAGGAGGCCTTTGCGAAAGCGTGCCGGGAAGAGGCCGAAATGGCCCCTCCGAAAACCGATCCGCACGGCGCATCCCTGTTGAACACGCAGGGCTAAACGACATTCTCCGGTCTAACCGTCCAATCCACTTCGTCTGTTGCGATAGGTCGCGCCCCGGCCAATTTCAAACGGTATGGTTCCCGCGACCGACTACTCGTGCTTGTGGTCGTCGAGTCGCCCGGAAGAGGACCAGGGCAA
The DNA here is from genome assembly GCA_045863315.1 of Candidatus Hydrogenedentota bacterium. GTDB lineage: Bacteria > Hydrogenedentota > Hydrogenedentia > Hydrogenedentales > SLHB01 > JABWCD01. The sequence goes on from BTUX01000059.1 coordinate 13,102, forward strand.
TCGCATTAAAATTCCCCGAAAAAATGCCTTTGTTTTTTGGGAATGGTTTCCATAATCCAGCAAATTTGGAATTGAAATTTGGTAGAGATTTCAAAAAAAGAACAAAAACGTTGGCATTTTAAGCGCGCGACGGCCCTGGGAAAAGGCAAGATTGAATTTGCCGGTAACAAGATTTATAAGGTGAAGGGAGGGTTGCGTAATGGGGCGCCGTCTGCGATCGATATTTTCCTTCGCAATCATTCTGCCGAGTATCTTTGCGATTCATATGGCGCTTGGGGATGCGGCAGAACAGCGAAAAGACAGCGCCGACTTGGACGTTTTCAGGCGTCTTGTGGCCGAGCAAAACAAACACCGGGAGCGGATTAAATCCATCCACTTGAAGATGAACGAACGCGCCCGGTTCCAGGCGCGAGACCAATACGGAGACCTCAGCAACTTCGATCTCAACATCGAGCACGAGGAGTTTTCGGCGGGCGAGCGTACCTGGGTTCGACGGTCGGAGGACAGAACGGTCGAAGGCCCGAAAGGAAAGACGCGCGATACCAGGCAGACGATGCTGGCGGCGAATGAAACCTCAGTGGCCTACTGGCCGGTCGGCGACGGCAGTGTCTACCTCTACAACTTCCACACGCGGGACGAAATGCCGAGGAACGCTCGGACCCAATTGAGCGGCTCCAATCCCCGGAACATCCTGCGGTTCGGTTTCGGCGACGGCAGCGAGTCGCTCGGCGAGTTACTCGAAATCGTCGAATCCTCCGGCCGGCTGCAAGTCTCGATTGCGCAGCAAAAGGCGAACGGTTCCGAACTGTATATCGTAAGCATTCAGGACAGCGAAGCGGACGAATCGGAAAGAATGACCGAAGTATTGACCGTAGATGCGTCTCGTGGATACCTGATCACCCGCGTAGTGATTAAGGAAGGCCCGTTCCTGGACCGCGAGGTGGAGGTCGAATTGGCGTCAACCGACGGTGTCTGGCTTCCGCAATCGTGGAAGGTAAGCGACTATAAACGGATGGACGACGGCACGACGGTCCTTCGAAAGCAGACCGTGAATTCAGTCTCGTTTATTGAAGTGAATCCCGTGATCGCGGAAGAAAGGTTTACGTGGAGAGGTATTGAGGCGCCCGAAGGAACCCGTTTCATGGTGACCAACTCCGATGGGAGTAATGAGCTGTTAGTTTCTGACGGCGAGATCCTTTTACCCAATCAATGATTGAGTTGCCAACAGGACTGACTTCGGATGTGCAAACTGACGGAAACGACTGGCGAATGATTCGGGAGAAATCAAAATGAGTACGACGGTCAATCCCAATCGAAATGGGGTCGCTCGTTTCGTCTCAGTAATCGCAAGTTCTTTGTTTTTTTGGCATACACCCGGGCTCGTCGACCTGTTGGGTGCAGGGCTTCAATACAACGTGCACTGAATTTACGGCGAATCCAGACTGTGACGAACATTGCCTGCATAGCGACGATTGCGACGAGTTACAGGTCCGGCTTGTATACCACATTCCGATATGTGAGGAGGCTGAACCGATGGAGCAGGGGCAAGTGGATTGTGATTCCGCCGGACAATGGATGTGTTGGGAACTATGGCAATGCGTACATCACCACGGCGCTGGAAGTATTCGCTGTCAGGAAGGGTCGACCAAGAGACTCTGTGAGCAGGATTATCTAATAGCGTACAGTACACAGACGGGATACGCGCCGAGTGGGAGTAGTTGTACGGGGTAGACGGACCGGTCGAATGTAAATCCAATCATTCACGGTCGATAATTTTATGTTTGCGGTTCGGCCAGATCCAAACTGACAGTTACGATCGTTCCGGATTCAATAGTAATGGTCCGCTCGTCTTGGATTGCGGGCACGCCTGTGTCATCGACTTCGCCGCGAATGCGTAATGTAATTTCGACAGGCGGGAGATTATCGAACCTAAAATATCCGTGTTCGTCGGTTTTGCAGTATTGAGAGCGCGAAGCGGATGCATAAACCGATATGCCGGGAGCGGGTCGACCGCTTATCCATACAACTCCTTCGACCCCGCCAGCCTGTTCGAGCATGATATCGACCCACGTTTCTTCATTGGCTTGCGGAACTACGGCAACGGTGGACGAGGCATATCCGGTGTGGCTGGCGGAAACATAGGTTGTCTCCGGTGGAACATCTTCAAAATGAAACCGCCCATCCACATCGGTCTCCGTCATCAAGGCCCCGGGAATCTCCTTGATTGACGGGCCGAACTGCGGCATGACGCGAGCACCCGAAACCGGCCGTCCGTTGTTGTCGAGCACCAATCCGGATACCGGGATCGAGCCGGGTTCCAGCAGAATCTTCACTTCGGGATTTGCCGAAGGAGAAGCGCCGTATACAGACACTCGACCCTGAAGATAACCGTCCGCGTCGGCAACGATATCGCCCGAGCCGCTTCGAGGCGCTTCAATGGTGAACTCGCCTCGCGCATTAACGACGGGCTTGAATACTTGTGTAGACTTTACGGGCAGATTCTCGGGAACGACGGCAACGTGAAACTGAGTGACTGGCGAGCGGGTGCGCGCATCGAGCACTTTGCCCTTGATGATAGGTTTTCCGCGCAGTACCAGTTGTACGTTTTTCGATCCCGCCGCAATCCCATTCGTGAAAGCGCTTTGATAGTCTTTGTGCGATGCCGAAAGATCGTAGTAAGCGTCTGAAAGTCCCATCAGGCGGAATTCGCCATTCGCGTCCGTGAGGCAACCATCGGGATTGGCGCCGGGCGGAGCACCGGCGGATACCATTGCCCCCGAAACCGGCGCGAGTTCTTCGTCAACAACTTGCCCTGTAATCGTAAGTAACGCGCCTTCATCGTAAACGAGTCGTAAATGGCGCAACTGTTGCCCCGCGGCCAGATCGAATTGGCCGCCTTTCACCAAGGGCCGATAAAAACCTCGCGTGTCATAGGGACCCAACTCAAGCAAATAACGGGCAGGGGCAGGCAGGGGAATAGCAAAATTTCCCGCATAATCAGTCACCACTTTTTCCCTCTGCTTCGTCGAATCGGATTCGATCGGTTTACCGGCTACGAAGATTACCGCTTTGGCAGGTTTGCCGTATCGGTCAACCACCTGGCCTGCGAGCATGCCGTCTGAGGAGGGCGCCAATCGCAACTGGATTCCCGTCATTCCTTTCGCGGTAATCTCGAAAGGGCCTGAGGTGACGGATAGATTGGGTTCCACCGAGGCCGTGACAAACGTCTGAGAGTTTGGCTGAATTCCAGCGAATTCAAACATCCCCTGGTCGTCGGTTTGAACTTCGAGCAATTGTTGTTTCCACTCGCAGCGAACAGTGGCATGTGCCGCGGGAGCCTCGTCCGGCATCAGTACCTGTCCGGAGAGAAGCACTCCCACATTGAAGAGGATAATGATATTCTCCACATACTCGCCGGCGGTTACCGATACGATTGGTGTTGACCCTTGCGAATACCCTGTGGAGTCAACTGGAAGCATCCGATATTCACCGGAGGCCAAGCCGGATATCAGAAACTCTCCGTTCAAGGCGGAGGGCGGACTCTTCTTCGGCAGCAACCCTTCGGTAATCGGTGTAGCGAGGATTATTACATCGGTAACGGGCTTTGCCTTGTCCGAAGTTTGGACGTAGCCGGTAATCGTTGCTCCTTGAACGGCCGTAAGGCGCAGATTCGGCGCACCAGACGTATCGGTCAAATCCACGAATTCCGCGGCATCCTCGAATACCCAGTACTCGTCGTCCAGAGTAAACCCATATCTGTCATTCGAGAGCCCGTCAAAACTAAAGCGCCCGCGATCATCCGTAACCGACGTCTTGACATCTATCGAATTCCCCGGCTTTCCAGCGACTACTCTGACACTGCGTACGGGTGCGCCGGTGGTGCTCGTGACGGTTCCTGTTATGGATTGGCCGGCGCTCAGTGTAAGTATCAAATCATGTGTGCCTACATCGATCGGGTAGGTTCGCAACGGAGCGTAACCCGGTGCTTCTATGTGTAATCTCCATTGCCGTCGCGCCAACTTCAAGGTTTCGAACAGGCCGCCTTCGGAAGTCTGGACAGCACAACTTCGGGCAGTGCCTTTTTGCATTTCCCTGCCATCGTGCTCAAAAGGCATCACCGTCGCCCAAGGCACGGGGTCGCCCTGAGCGTTGATGATTCTTCCCCGAATCGAACTTCCAGCTTCCAAGACTAGCGAGACGGTCGCACACGGTGAGTTTGGGGTCAGTCGAATTTCTCGCAGGGTTGCTAAGTCCCCCGAAGATGCGTGGACCACATACGCACCAAGCGGCAAACCGGTAAACTCGTACCCAGCATCGGACCGTGACACAGTTCGCCGATAGGCTCGACCATCTTTTCGCTTGTGAAGATCCGGGTTTTCGTCATGCTTCCCGGGGTCGCCATCGATGTCTCGATAAAGACCAATTGCAGCGTCCGACACGGAATCTCCGTAAATCGAAAGGACATGTCCAGAGATGAAACCGGTTGTTTCTTCATTCTTGCCGGTGGCATTGGGTAGATGCGTCCGCGAGCCAAACGCGACCGTCGCGGGCCGCGAAGCTTTCCGAACATCATGCGAAATTGGCCTTGCGCCGGATCCCGGCGTAGGGGTCGATGTTCGGCCGAATATCCAGCATATCGCCATTGCAACGAGCAACAGTAGGAAGTAGGCTCGCGTGCGGCCATTCACTGCCAGAGTAACTCCGTATATGCGGGGGCGTTTGGAGTCCGAACTATATGAAGATGATAAGGATATCACGACAAATTATGAACTGCGAGCCGGTTGGAGAATGGCAAGTACAGCTGCCGCCTTCGCCGGCACTGTCGTCTACTTTCCAAGGCGGTGATGGCTCGGAGCCAAAATGTGCGCGTTTGCAGGTATGACGCCGGATTGATTTGCTCCAACCGAAAGCATTCGTAAGTTGCCTGTGTGAAAAGACTTGCGGCTGTTGCGGAGCGATTGTGTGGTGAGATTTATTTCAAGGGTCGCTCGAGTCCGGTTGACATGGGAAGCGTGTTGTGGTAGCCTTTGTCTCCGTTGGGGTTAACCCCGCTAGGGGTATGCCCCGGCCATGTGGTACGCGGTGAGGAGTTGGACTATAGCCACTGGGAAGACGGGGTAAAATAGATTTCTTTCGTCAAGGGACAATTCCATCAAAAGCGATCTCACATCGGAGCGGAAAGGAGGGATGCAAGCCAGAGAGTAAGGAAACGATACTCCGAGATCGCACGCAGGATGTGTTTCATAGATTTGAAGTGAAATTCAGCGTGGCCGGTGGGCGGAACTTTGGCCTCACTGGTTGCTGACAAAAGTATAGGGAAGGAGATCTAAATCAATGAGAAAGTCATTGATGATCGTTCTCGCTGCGGCGTTGGTCGTGACGGCGATGCCCGCCATGGCCGAGTTGCAGAACGTGCAGGTTGGCGGAGAAATCCGCATCCGCGCGAATTACTACTCGAATTACACGCCGGATAACAACGTGCCGGGCGCCTTGACCGGTACGCAGATTATCTGGCCGAATTTCTTCTTGCCGTATCGCCCGATCGGTTCGGGTCAGTTCAATGGCAACGGTATCGTCAGCGCGTTCTCGTGGGACGACCGCGACAGCAACTCGACAAGTTTTGTCGAGCAGCGGACCCGCCTGAACGTGAAGGCCGATTTCACGAACGAAGTCAGCGCCTTTATCGAGCTGGACAGCTACGACATCTGGGGCGAGGACTTCCGTTCGGACTGGGTAACCGGCGCGGACGGCCGTGCCGCGTCCAATGACGATGTCGAGATCTACCAGGCGTACATCGAGGCCAACGAGATGTGGGGCTTCCCGCTTCGTATGCGCATCGGTCGTCAGGAGTTGAGCTTCGGGAGCGAGTGGCTGGTCGGCGTCAACGACACATCGGCGTTCTTCCGGGGTCTTTCTTTTGACGGCGTCCGCTTGACCTACGCGACGGACGTGTTCAGCGTGGACGCGTTCTACACGACGTTGGTCGAGGGCGGCATCAACGAAGAAGATGAAGATGTGTCGTTTGCCGGTATCTATGCCAGCTATCTCGGGCTGGAAGACATCACCATCGACGCCTACTGGTTGTGGGTGCGTGATGCGCGCAGCCTGAACGACACGAACTTCATTGCCCCGCTCGAGTGGTTGGAAGACATCTTCGGTCTGGATGACTACGATGTCTCGAACCTCCACACTGTTGGCCTCCGCGGAGCCGGCACGATCGGTGCATTTGATTTCGAGGCAGAGGCGGCGTTCCAGTTCGGTGATGCGCACCAGCAGGGCTTCCTCTTCAAGCCGTTGATCTACGGCGATGACAGCGCTGACTTCGATGCCTGGGGTGCGAACCTCGAGCTCGGTTACACCTTCGACATCGCGTGGTCGCCGCGCGTCTACATCGGCGGCGCCTACTTTGATGGCGAAGACAATCGCGACATCTCCTTCTGGGAATGGATCAATCCCTTTGACCGTCCCGAAGCGAGCGTCAGCTTCAACCGCCTGTTCTCGAATTGGGAGTACAGCGAGTTCATCGAGAACACCGACCTGTCGAATGCCTATGTCATTCGCGGCGGCGTGAGCGTACACCCGACCGAGAGCATCGAGGCGTTGCTGGCGGTGTCCTACTTCCAGACCCTTGAAGAGTTCGACGAACCGGTGAACTTCAAGGTAGGCAACTTCAAGGTGCCTATCGCGCCGGCCCTGTCGTTCTGGACCCAGGAAAACGACGACGAACTGGGTTGGGAAGTCGGTCTGTACGTGACCTACAACTACAGCGAGGATCTGAGCTTCCAGGTCGGTTGGGCGCACCTCTTTGTGGGTGATGGCCTGAAAGACGGTCAGTTCTCGGCCGGCAACGGTCTGCTGTTCAACGGCGGCACCGATGACGACGATTCGGTCTACGTCTTCTTCGAGACGAAGCTCTGCTTCTAACGTAGTAACGTAGCAGCGTAACCATCCGTCCCCGGCGGTCCGCGAGGACCGCCGGGGATTCTTTTCGAGAATCGGGCACCCGGTGGTGGAGAAGCTGCTTGGGGACGAGATTTCGCGAGTATGTTGGGTTGGGCGCTACGGG
>BTUX01000060.1:0-19889 GCA_045863315.1 Candidatus Hydrogenedentota bacterium
AGAGGATTCGAGTCGCGCGACCCGCCAGGATTCGGTTTGCTACACCCAATAGACGGTTCTGTTCGTGAATGACGGTCGGTATCCCTAATCGTTGCGCCACATACATGGCGGGCAGGGACACATAGCCCCCCACGCCAAAGGCCAATTGGGGCTGGAACGCGCGGATGTGCCCCCAGGCCCGCAGCAGGCACCACCCCATTTTTCCGGCAACCCAAAGTCGCCTAGGCATGTTGCGGCGGGGCCATCCCTCGACCGGCAGAGAGCGAAACGGAATCCCCAGCGTCGCGCAGACCCGTTCTTCGATTGAGTCGCCGCGCCCAATCCACAGCACGCTTAGACGTGAATCACGCTTGAGCAACTCCTCGTACACCGCGACAGCGGGCGACGTGTGCCCGCCGGTGCCCCCGCCTGTGATCAGAATGCGCACAACCAATCAGGCGCGGCGCAACGCGGGCGCCATCATCGCCGGTTTCTCGCGCTCGACTCCCTGGATTCCGACGTTCAGCAGGATTCCCGCGAGCAACAGATTCATAATCAGTGAACTCCCGCCGGCGCTGATGAACGGCAAGCCGAGACCCTTGGTCGGCAGCAGGCCCGTGGTCACGCCCATGTTGGCTGCGGCTTGCACCCCAATAAGGGACGCGATTCCAACGGCGAGCATCGAGCCGTAGAGGTCCGGCGCGCAAACCGCAATCCGCACGGCGAGTATGACAAGCGCCGCAAACAAGATGACCATGGCGAGCGTGCCGACTAGCCCCATCTCTTCACCCCATACGGAGAATATGAAATCAGAGTGTGCGTCGGGTAGATAGTAGAGCTTCTGTTCGCCGGCGCCGAGCCCGCGGCCCCAGATGCCGCCACGCGCAAAGCCGGCCAGAGACTCGATGAGTTGCAACGCGCCGTCCGACCGGTTTTCCCAAGGGTCCAGAAACGCCGCGATGCGCTCCGTGCGTTCCTTATCCGATGCGATGAGAAAGTAAACGCCCGCGCAGGCGGGAGCCCCCGCGAGCGCGATATGCCAGAGTTTGCCGCCTGCCATGAAGATCATCGCAGTGGCCACAAACCCCATGATGACAGGTGTGCCGAGATCGTGTTCGGCCAGAACCAGCCCTGCAAAAGCCCCGGTGATGAGCAGCGGCGGAACAAAGCCGCGCCAGAACTTAGGCGTGTCCTGCTGGTTTTCCGAGAGTTTGACGGCCAGCAGGATCACCAGCACGAGTTTGGCGTACTCCGACGGTTGAAAGCGCAGGCCGAAAACCTCGAGCCATCGCTGCGCGCCGCGGATTTCCACGCCGACTGCCAAAACCAATACCAGCGCCACAAGCGCGGCTCCCTCAAGTGCCCATAATACCGGCCGCACTTTCCAGACGTGGTAGTCTACTCTTGCCGCGATAAACATCAACCCCAGCCCTATTGCCGCAAATTTGACGTGGTCGCGGAGAAACACGAACGGATCGGGCGCGCCCGCCTCCGACTGCGGCCGGCCGATGCCCGCGCTGTACGCCATCACCAGTCCAATCAGGACGAGCGCGAGCACGATATTCATCAGGACCACGGTATGCCTTCTCATGTCAATGCTCCTTGCGCGAAACGGTGTACGCAATCCTTGAACACGCGGCCGCGATGTTCGAAGTTGTCAAACATGTCGAAACTCGCGCATGCGGGTGAGAGAAGCACGGTGCCCCCCCCTGCCGCGAATTCCGCGGCCATTGCCACGGCCTCGTCCATCGAGCCGGCGCGTGCCGCCCGAACCAGGTCTCCGAAAGCTTCTTCGATTAAGGGCGCGTCTTCGCCGATCGTGACCAGGGATTTCACCCGACGCTGGACCAGTTCCCGCAGCACGCGGTAGTCTGAACCTTTGCCCCGACCGCCGGCAATCAGTATCACGGGCTCGTTGAAGCTTTCGAGCGCGACCCGCAGGCTGTCGATATTGGTGGACTTGGAATCGTTCACGAACGTAATGCCGTTGACCACGCCGAGGTTTTCAATCCGGTGCTCGACGCCCCGAAACCGGCGCAACCCCTCGATCACGTCATCCCAGTCGAATCCCCCCGCATACATCATCGTGAGCGCCGCCAACACATTTTTCAGATTGTGCCGGCCGGGCAGCGAGGTGTCCGCGGTATCGGCAACCGCCAACTCCCCAAGGCAAATTTCGTTTCCCCTGACCCACAATCCACGATCAACGGGTTGGTCAAGACAGAACTCCCAGATTGTGGCGCGCGTCTTCCCGGCCATGGCCGCGGTATACGGGTCGTCCCGGTTGAGCACCGCCACGTCCGATTCGTCCTGAAACGCGAACATTCTGGCTTTCGCGGCGGCATAGGCTTCCATCGTGCCGTGCCGCCCGAGGTGGTCCGGCGTGACGTTCAGCACGGCGCCGATCCACGGTCGGAACGTGCGAACCAGCTCAAGCTGATAGCTGCTCACCTCGAGGACCATGAAATCGGGCGCGGGCTTCGCCATGACCGCCGACGAGAACGGGGTCGCGTTGTTGCCCGCGAGGATGACGCTGCGGCCGCACGCGGCGACCAGCGTCCGCAGCAGTTCCGTCGTGGTCGTCTTGCCGTTGGTGCCCGTGACCGCGAGTATTTTTGAGCGACAGTATGGAAACGCGAACTCGAGTTCGCTGACCACTTCCGCGCCCGCGGCCCGCGCCCGCTCGATGGGCGGCAATGCCGGAGGAACGCCGGGACTGGGCGCCACGACACTGGCCCCTGCAAACGCCTCGTCCGTGTGTCCCCCGCATTCGTAGGGCACGCCCATCGATTCCAGCTCGGCTTTGGCATCCGCCAGCTGCGACCCGTCGGCGGACTCCGTGACAAAGGGCAAAGCGCCCTCACGCAGCAGAAGCCGCGCGAGAGCTACGCTGGTCCGGCCAAGGCCGACAACCGTCACTTTCTTTCCGCGCACATCCATGAAGATCATCTCAGTTTCAGCGTAGCCAGGCTCATGAGCGCAAAGAGGATGGCCATGATCCAGAACCGGATGACGACCTTGGTTTCCGACCATCCGATAAGCTCGAAATGGTGGTGAAGCGGCGCCATCTTGAACACGCGTTTGCCTCGCAGTTTGAACGATGCGACCTGAATGATGACACTGCCGGCTTCCAGCACAAACAGCCCGCCGACGATGATGAGCAGAAGTTCTTGCTTGGTAAGAATCGCCATCGTCCCGATTGCGCCGCCAAGTGCAAGCGAACCGGTATCGCCCATGAACACTTCTGCGGGGTGCGAGTTGAACCAGAGAAAACCCAGTCCGGCCCCGAGCATCGCCGCGCCATATACGGTCAATTCGCTGGCCTCGGGAACATGGACCAAGTACAGGTACTCCGACCAATCCGCCCTGCTGACGATGTAGGAAATGCCGGTGTAAGCCAGAAGCGGCATGACGGAGGCACCGATGGCAAGCCCATCCAGCCCGTCGGTCAGGTTCACCGCGTTGGACGCGCCCACGATGACCACGACCACAAACAGCGCGTAGGTAACGCCCAGCGGGACCATGAACATTTTCAGAAACGGGACTTCGACCTTGGTGTGCAGGTTCGGCGGGCTCTGCTCGATGATCCCCGGGAAGGCCGCCTCAAGCAACAACCGATTCAGGCGTTGCAACTCCCGGTCGCTTAGTGCGGCCCGATCGTATTCCAGCAGGGACCTCGCTTCCTCGCTAAGACTTTCTGGCCCCCACAGGGCGCCGTCATGAAGATCGCGGCGATCCAACAGATCTCGGAACCCGTTCAGCACTTCACGTCGTGTCTCGCTGTCCCACGTCTTCGCGCCGGTCATCGAATCGACGAGCGTGAGCGTCGACTTGGGCAGCATGCTCACGCACCTCTGGGCCGCCGTCCGCGGTGTTTGGGGCCGCTCCTCGACGAATGCGCGAAATTGCTCCCAATCGCGAATATGGTGCGAGGCCACGTAAGTGGCGCTGAATGCTATCGGGCTCCAGACCAGATACGCGCCCATCGCCACGCCAACGAATATTTGACCGGCGAATTTCGCCTTGGCGCTCAATCCTTGGTTGTGTTTTCGGCGCAGCTTGATGTAGTCGTCTATAAACCCGACGGTCCCCAGAAGCACCATCGCCCCAATGGCAACCAGCAAGAGGCGGTTTGTGAAACGGCCCCACAACGCCAACGAAATCATGGCCGACAAAATGATCAGTGCGCCGCCCATGGTCGGCGTGCCGGCCTTGTTCTTGTGGAGCGCATGAAGATCGGCGACGTGTTCCTTGCGGATGTACTGGCCGATCTTGAGCGATCGAAGCAGCCGAATGACCGTCGGGCCTATGATGAGGCTTACAAGAAAGGCGGTAAAGGCGGCGCCGCCCGAGCGCACCGTGTGGTACGTGAGAACGTTGAAGGCGGACATTTCGGGCCGCAACAGCAGCCCCAGGTAGTAGAGCATGGAACCCCTTTATCGCCGCAGGGCGCGTAGCGCCTCGATTACCTTTTCCATTCGCATTCCACGCGACCCTTTTACGAGCACGCAGTCACCGTCCGACGCATAGTCGTGGATCGCTTGTGCCATGATCGCGTGGTCGGGAAGGATTGCTGTGCGGGGAACCCCCGCTGCGCGGGCGCCATCTATGATAGCAGACGCCTGTTCGCCCAGCGCAAACACCGCGGAAACGCCCAGTTGTCCGGCCAGCGCGCCGACCTCCCGATGCAGCCGGGGCGACTCGGCGCCCAGTTCAAGCATATCCCCAAGCGCGGCAACCCGGCCCCCATTGCCCGGCCGGTCGGCCAATCCTTGCATCGCCGCGGCCATGCTGGCCGGACTTGCGTTGTATGTATCATCGATGACCTCGAGGCTGCCGATGCGCAAAATGCGAAACCGCAGACGCGAGACGCTGGCCTCCCGAAGCGGGCCCTCGAATTCCGTGACCCCGTTTCGCAGGCCGATCGCGATGGCCAGCAGCACGTTGGTCGCATGCGCGCGGCACGCGAGCGGGAGCCGCAGCACACCGACCGGCCGCACCTCGAGCAGCAGTTCACCGTCATCGGCAAACCGGCAATCTTCAAGTGCCACGTCTCCCTTGCTTCCAAACTCGAGTTTTTCGCCCGAAAATCGCAAACCGATGCGCCGGCACCACTCGTCGTCGGTATTCACATAAAACACACCGTCGGGCGGTAACGCACCCACGATTTCGCCCTTGGTATGCGCGATGTTCTCGATGCTGCCAAACCCTTCGAGGTGAGACGGAGCGATGAGCGTAATCGCGGACTGCGTCGGTCGGGCGAGCGCGCACAGTTCCGCAATGTTGCCGCGGTGCGCCGCGCCCATTTCGATGACGGCCGCGTCCGTGGTCTCGTCTATCTGGAGCAGCGACAGTGGACACCCAATCTCGTTGTTCAAATTCCCCCGGGTCTTCACAACGTCAAATCGAGCGGCCAAAACCGCCGCGGCAAAGTCTTTGGCCGTGGTTTTGCCGCACGACCCCGTAATGGCGATGACCTTGGGAACATAACGTGCGCGATGGTAGGCGGCGAACGCCTGCAACGCCGTGAGCGGGTCCGTCGTGACCAGGCAAGGGCCCACTGCCGAGTCAACCGCGGCAACCGCGGCGACTGCCCCTTTGGCAAACGCTTCCTCCACGAACTGGTTGCCGTCGAACCGCTCGCCCGACAGGGCGAAATAGACGTCGCCTGTCTTCAGGGTCCGCGTGTCCGTCGAGACGGATGCGAAGCGTCTGTCCGTTTTCGGCGGCTTCGCGCCAATCGCGTTGGCCAGTTCAGCCAGGGTGTACGACCAACTCATTCGGCCCACCGCTCCCTCAATATATCGCGCGCTACTTCCCGATCGTCGAAGTGGATCGTCTTGTCGCCCAGAATTTGATAGTCCTCGTGGCCCTTGCCGGCAATCAATACGAGATCGCCGGGTTTCGCCATGGATATCGCCCTTCGAATGGCTTCAGCGCGGTCCGGAATCATATCGTAATCATCGTACTTGCGTTTCTGCGCACGCTGCAGGCCGACTTCAATATCCAACATGATCCGCTCGGGATCCTCGCTGCGCGGGTTGTCGGAAGTCACGATGGCGTAATCCCCCAGTTCTACGGCTACCTGCCCCATCTTGGGGCGCTTGCCCTTGTCGCGATCCCCGCCGCAGCCGAACACGACAAGGATCCGCCCTTCACAGATTTCTCGGGCGGCGCCGAGCACGTTTCGCAATCCGTCTTCGGTGTGTGCGTAATCCACGATCACCTGAAAGTCCTGCCCTACATTGACATGTTCAAACCTTCCGGCAACGTTCTCCAACGAGGCCAGCCCCGCCGCAATGGCGGGAATGGGCACCCCCAGACCGCCGCAGATGGCGGCGGCACACAGGGCGTTCGAGATATTGTGGCGTCCAAGCATGCGCATTTCGATCTCGGTCTGACCCCATGGCGTCTTGAGGGTGAAGCGGGTGCGGCGGGCGTCCATTTGGATCGCCTCTGCTCGACAGTCCCCTCTTTCCCCGAAAGTCCAGCACTTGACCCGGGACGCCTCGATGAATTCCGAGTGGTGGGCGTCATCCATATTCACGACCGTCAGACAGTGGGGGCCTTCCACCCGCTCGAAGAGCAACAGTTTGGCGCGGCGATACGTATCCATGTCTTTATGGTAGTCGAGGTGGTCCTGCGTAAGGTTCGTGAACGCGCCGACCCGGAAATGGGTTCCCGCCACGCGGCCCTGTTCCAACGCATGCGAACTCACTTCCATCGCGACGTGGGTGTGCCCGGCGTTTCGCGCCCGTTTGAACATATCGGCAAGTTCCTCGCCGAAGGGTGTCGTGTGCTTCGCGGGAAGCATCTCACCCGCGATTTCGTATCCAATGGTTCCGAAAAACGCGCACGAGGCACCATGCGTATCGAGCACGCGCTGCGTCATTCGGGCCGCAGTCGTCTTGCCGTTCGTCCCCGTAATTCCGATAACGGTCAAGTTGCGCGTCGGATTGCCTGCCAAGGCGTGCGCAAGGATTCCCAACGCTTCGCGAGGGTTTGGGACGGCGAAGTACGGCACGCCGTCGCACGAGGTCACACTCCGGCGATCGCCGATAACGGCGATAGCGCCCGCGGCTACCGCCCACGGCGCGAAATCGTGCCCATCCATTCGCTCCCCGCGGGCCGCGACAAACACGCTTCCGGGCCCCGCGCGCCTCGAATCTTCCGTCACTCGAACAACAGGAAGGGGCGCGGTCTCGCGCGGCTCACAATGGAGGATTCGGGGAAGGTCCTGTAGCGTCATGGTTGGTTTCACTGCGTGAGTTGGAGAACACGAGGCGGCACATCGTCACTTCAGTCAAAGGCGTACCCGCAGGCGGCTCCTGATTGACCACCCACCCGATTCCCTGCGAGTCCCATGGCACGCGAAGCGCGGCAAGCCGCTCCTTGACCTGCCGCTTGGTAAGGCCTGCAAGGTTGGGTAGGGCGCCGACGTCGACAATCTGATCCACGGCGGGCCCGGGAAGTTCCGCATTAGCCGCCGTCGCGATGGCCGGACCCGGTCCCTGAGACGATGGCAGAGGGTCCTGGGAGTTCTCGACGTGGGCGACGAGCACGTCCGCGTCGCTGGGCACCGTGGGTGGCGGGGAGTCTTCCTCCGGCATGGGGTCTTCCGGACACTCGAGTCGAATGAGCGACTCCCGAACCACCTTGGCGAACACTGGCCCGGCCACCTGGCCGCCGAAGTAGCTTCCTTTCTTCGGGTCGTGCACCACGATGACCACCGTGAGCCTGGGGTCCGCGATTGGGGCGAAGCCGGCGAACACCGCGGTGTACCTGTCTTTGTAGTACCCCTTGCCGCCTGCCATGGCGATCTGGGCGGTGCCCGTTTTGCCGCCCGCCCGGTACTCGCGAATGGCGGCGCGCGTGCCCGTGCCGTGGGCCACAACCTGGTAACACAGGTCCCGCATGATCTGCGCGGTCCGCTCCGAGATCACGCGAGTGCCGGCTTTCACTTCTCGCTGGTACGTCACCCGACCTTGTTGATCGACCGCGCGCTCGACCAAATACGGTTCGACGAGGTATCCGCCGTTTGCGATGACCGAGAAGGCCCGGGCCAACTGCGGCATGGTGACGGCGATCTCCTGGCCCATGGGCAGCGCTACCTGCGTCATCTTCGACCATCTCGAGGCACCCGCGTAAATGCCCGCGCTCTCCATCACAAAATCCGGACTGGTCCGCTGCCCAAAACCGAAACGCCGCACCCACCGGTCGTACTCCTCTTTGCCGTGCGCGGCGATGATTTGGTTGGCGACCTTGATGATGGCGATGTTGCTGGACTCGGCGAACGCCTCGGAAAACGGCGTCATACCCATCCGATGGACGTCGCGAATGCGTCGAAGTCCGAGTGCGTTCCACGCCCCGTTCTCGCAATGGATCATGGTGTCGGGCGTGATCAGCCCCAATTCAATCGCGGCGGCGGCCGTCACGATTTTGAAGGACGAACCCGGTTCAAAGACCTCCGTCACCGAACGATTGGTGCGCAGTTCCGTCGAATATTCCCAGTAGGCGTTCGGGTCAAACGATGGTAGGCTCGCCATGGCCACGACCGCGCCGGTCTTGGGATCCATCACGATGCCCATGGCGCGGCTCGCCTGTCGATTCTCCATGACGACGGCGAGTTCACTCTCCAGCACATGTTGAATCGATTTATCAATGGTAAGGTACAAGTCCGCGCCGCCCTGCGGGGAGACATAGTTCCGCGTCAGCGAATCGAGCACCATCCGCCTGGCGTCCACTCGGGATTCCTGCCGACCTGGAATGGCGCGAAGGAGCGAATCGTAGGCAAACTCAATCCCTTCCTGTTTCGTTCCATCGCGGTTGACATATCCCAGCACATGCGCCGCCAGTTGCTCTTCCGGATAGAAGCGCACGGGATCGTCCCTCACGAACAGCGCCCCCTTGCCAAACTGATTAAGATCGCCCAGCGCCGCAATCTCCTCTTTGTTGGTGTATCGCTTGACCGGGATCTCGAGCGACTTCTTCCCCGACGTGGTCCGCTTGAGCATTCGCTCGAGCAGTGCGTCCTCATCCACGGCCAGCCGGGTGCTCAGCACTTGAGCGGCGCGGTGCGGATCGTCGATCAGGCGGGGATTGGCGTAAATCGAGGGCAGACGTCGTTCCCTGGCGAGGATGCGCCCTTCGCTGTCATAGATTCTGCCTCGGGGCATCGGGATGGGCACGACGGCCCAATGATTTTCGTCATCCTCAAAAAAGCGCGGGTCCGGCTTCGCCTGAAGTCGAATGAGATTCACACCGACAATGGAGAACACGGCGAGGAACAGCCACAACACCACCCGCATCCGCCGGCGCTGTCTGCCGGTCAGCGGCATATGGTCCGTTGACTTCGCCGGGTTACGGGCCGCCATCGCGACGCCCCTGCGGGATGGATTTCCGGTCCGAGCGGTCGGACATCTCGGCGTCGGCAACGGTCAGGAACGGTCGCGTCGACAGCGCCGCATCACCTGCCGGTCCCATGGGACGCGACGCCCGGACGATTTCGATTTGGCCCGGCTCGACCGGCGCCAATCCCAGATCCGGCGCCTTGGCCGAAATGCGCTTCAGTGTTTGAAGTTCGTCGGCGGTCTCCTGGAGCCTGTTGATCTGGAAATCAATCTCCCGCATCTTTCGTTTGAGCACAGCGCTTTCGTAGTCGCGGGCGAATATCTGAATCTGAAGCCACGCCTCGAAGAAAAAGACGGAGAACGGAAACGCCAATACCGGCAGCCACTTCGCCGCCCGCAGAAACAGGCCGCCCCTTCGCGCGCGTGTCATCCCGCCCCCTCCCGCTCGCGAATCCGCTCCGCGGCGCGAAGGCGCGCGCTATGCGATCGAGGATTGGCGGCCGTCTCGTCGTGGTCCGGCGAAATCGGTTTCGGGGTGAGCACCTTCAGACGCGCGGGGCGCTGGCTTCGCACACGACCGTCCGGCGTCAACTCGCGATGCGGGCGCGATTCTTCTCGTATCACGTTCTTCACAATCCGATCTTCGCCGGAATGAAACGCGATCGCGACCAACCGGCCACCCGGGGCAAGCAGATCAACGGCCTGCCGGAGTCCGCGTTCCAGGGCCCTGCACTCGTCATTGACCACGATTCGAATAGACTGGAAGACCGTCCTAATCTCTTCGGGTTCGCGCCCGACAAAAGGCAGCGCTTCCTTTACGGCCTCGCGCAGGTCGGTGGTGGTCCGGATGGGCCTGCTCCGTCGACGGCCAACGATGGACCTTGCGATTCGGCGCGCGGGCCGCACGTCCCCATACACTTTCAGCGCGCGCGCCAGTTCGTCCTCGGAAACGCTTCCGAGGTATTCCGCGGCCGTCAGTCCTTGGCTCGTGTCCATCCGCATGTCCAAAGGTCCTTCTAGCTGGAACGAAAAACCTCTGCTCGCGTCGTCCAATTGCGCGCTGGATAGTCCTGCGTCAATCAATACTCCGTCCACATGCGCAATGCCCAATTCCTCAACGACCGACGCTAACCGGCTATAATTGGCATGAATGACGACGGCTTGCGCATACCCGGCCAGACGCTCCCGTGTGAGCCCGACCGCCTCGATGTCTCGATCCAAGGCGATCAGTTTGCCTTTCGTAAGACGCCGGACGATCAATTCGGCATGGCCGCCTGCTCCGGCCGTGCAATCCACGTACACCCCGTCTTCCCGTATCCGCAGCCATTCGATGGCTGGGCCAGCCAGGACGGGTACGTGCACTCCTTACGCCGCTTCCTGGAATACGCCGAGGGCCTGACTTTCGCTTTCGTAGGTGTCGAACAGAGAGGACACGCCAACCATTCGAAACAGGCGCTGCGCGTACAGGTTCACGCCGACCAGCTTCAGGTCGCCGCTCTGGAGGCGAAGTTTCCGCAGACGCTCGACAAGCACGCCGACGCCCATGTAGCTGATGAACCGAACCCCGCTCAGGTTCAGAATGACCCGATACCGGCCTTCCGCGATGCACTCGTACAGCTCCGTCCGCAGGACGTCAACACCGGTCTCGTCGATGTCCCCTGCAAGCCGCAGAATGCTTACCGTCCCCATGTCCTTCCGCTCGATCTTCATGCGATGCCCACCTTTCTACGTTGCGACTGCCGCTGATACCCGTTTCGCGAACAGCGGCGGAGCCATTTGTTCATACAGCGACTTGTTCTTGCTCTTAAAGGCGTCCCATGCCTCCTTGTTCCACACCTCGAGGTGATCGTTCACCCCCACCACGACCGCTTCCTTGTCAATCCGCGCATGTTCGCGCAGATGGTTTGCCAGGGGCATGCGCCCCTGGGGATCGGGCCGGGCGTCCGTTGCCAGTCCAAAGAACATCCGCTGGAACGCCAGCAACTGGGTTTCATCGCTCGTGCTGGCGGTCACCCGCTCTCGCAAGTCGTTCCAACCGTCACGGTGAAACATCAATACTGTGTTATTATCACCAGGAGCCAGGTACCACGTATCGTGACCGATTACACGCATAACATCACGGATTTTGCTTGGAATGGTGATGCGGCCCTTCTCATCGAGTTTGGTGACCGCTTCGCCAGTGTATCCGGTAAAAGTCATGCCCAAATCTGCCCCAATACACCCCAGAACAACCCAAGTCTACCCTAGTGCAACCATTCTGTCAAGATAAAAGTTTCTGCTTGTCACGTGTTTTCTCGTTGAATAGCAAGGAGTTACGCATGCTTAGAGCGTTCCGATATACAATATATTGTAGTCTGATTAAGTAAATAAGATTGTCACTACAATATATTGACAGAGGCTACACTCAAAAAGTGTGAAAACCGAACGGCCGTTTCTGGACAAAAACGAGTTTGTGTGGCGTATTTGGCACCTCGGCGCAGCCTGAATCTCGCGAAGACTGCTATTGACAAGTCCTAAATCTCAGAATACGTTGAACTTATACTGCGGTAACGTAACGAGGAGGAACGTAGATGAGCTGGATGGTGGCCTTGCTTACCGCGTGCTGCATATCTGCCCAAGCCGACGAAAAGGCCGGTGCCGCAGAAGCGGCCAATCCGATCAGGGTCCTAATCATCACGGGAGGGCACGATTTCGAGAGGGCGCCCTTTTTTGCCATGTTTGATTCAATGCCGGGTGTCGTATGGTCGGAGATGCAGCACCCGGCGGCCAACGACTCGTATTCGACAAGCGCCGCGCAGACCTACGATGTGATCGTGCTGTATGACATGGTCCAGAACATCTCGGAAAAACAACGCAACGAGCTGGTCGATTTACTGAGGAACCAGGGCAAAGGACTGGTCGCATTGCACCACAGCTTGGCGAACTACCAGTCGTGGCCGGAATTCCGCAGCATCATTGGGGGGCGGTATTACTTCGAGGAAATTACGGAGAACGGCGTGACACACCCGAAAAGTACGTACGAGCACGACCAGCGATTCCGCGTGCGGATCGTGGATCCGGAGGATTCGGTAACGAAGGGTATGGGCGATTTCGACATCGAAGATGAGACCTACGCCGGATTTGCCGTAGAACCGGGTGTGAACGAACTGTTGCGAGTGGAGCATCCGAAGAGCGCGCCGGTAATCGGCTGGTCGAAGACGTATGGCAAGGCGCGGGTGGTCTACCTGCAACTTGGACACGGCCCCACTGCGTACGAGAACGAGAATTTCAGGACGCTGGTGCTGAACTCGATACGGTGGGTGAGCCGACGGTAGCCCGTCGCCGCGTCTCCCGGATCGCGGTTGCGCGCCTCGCGCTTGCCCAGGCCCGGAACCAAGAGGCGTCACCCTCGGTTTCGGGCATTGAAGCGTATGTCATTCCGGCCTAGAATGATCGAAGGCCGGTAGGCAAACGACGCGCTGGATCCCTGTGCGCGTGGAAAGGTGAGCACAGTATGTCACGCATACGCATGGTAGCGGCCGTGGCCGCGGTCTTGTGCGTGCCGATACTCGCCAACGGTCCCGTCGCGGAGGAGAATCCCTTCGTCATCGTGTGCCGTCTCGACGGCATGATCGACGACGGGTTGACGGTCTTGGTGAAGCGGGCCGTCAGCGAAGCAAGAGGCGCCGAGGCGATCATCTGGATCATCGACACGCCGGGGGGCCGTGTCGATTCGGCAATCACGATTACCGATTCAATTCTCAAGGCGCCTTGCCGGACGGTCGCGTTCGTGGACGGCATGGGGGCCATTTCCGCGGGCGCGCTGATCAGTTACGCCTGCGACGAAATCGTCATGGCGCCGGCAAGCAACATCGGTGCGGCACAACCGGTCACGTTCAGCGAAGAGGGCATGAAACCCCTGGGCGAAAAAGAGACGTCGTTCGTTCGCGCGAAGTTCGCGGCGCTCGCCGAGCAGAAGGGCCGCAACCCGGACATCGCGATGGCCATGGTCGACATAGACATCGAGCTGCGCGCCTATCCAAAACCCGACGGTACGTACGAGGTGCGGGCGGCCCGGGTCCCGGTTACGCGACCTCGATCGTCAACGGGCGACATCGCCCGCGAAGTGGTGGAAGGGCTGCTGAAGCCGCTCAAGGATATGGTGAACGAGGCCGCGGGCGAAGAGGTTGTTCCGCAGGCACCGACCGAAAAGACAGAAACGCCGACCGAGTCGGAATCAGGCGGCCAGCAGGTCGCGCCCGACGGGGGAACGATTGTCTTGGCGTCGGGCAAACTGCTCACGTTGACGCCGAAGGAAGCGCAGAAGTACGGCGTCATCAAATACATCGCCCAGGACCTCGACCAGCTCAAGTGGTCACTGGGCCTCGAGAACGCCAGGTCGATCACCATCGAGATGACATGGAGCGAGGAGCTTTACCGGTGGCTGACCAGCCCGCTGGTTACGATGTTGCTGCTCATGCTCGGCATCGGCGGGCTGTACGTCGAGATTCGCACGCCCGGTTTCGGGGTGCCGGGAATTGTCGGCATTGTGTGCCTGGCCCTGTTCTTCGGATCGCGGGCAGTGATTGGACTCGCTAACTGGATCGATCTGGTGCTGGTTTTGGTGGGTATCGCCTTGATTCTAATCGAGGTGTTTGCCCTGCCGGGTTTCGGCATCATCGGCGTGTTGGGCATTTTTTCGGTAATCGCCGGCGTTTTCCTGTCGTTCACTCACACGGACTTTTCGATTCCGCAATACAGTTGGGAATTCGAACGTCTCGAAGAGGCGGGATTCACGTTGACCGTTACGACGGTCCTGCTCCTCCTGTTCGGCATCGCAACGTGGAAATTATTGCCTAGAACCCCGCTGTACCACCACCTCGTCCTCGGCCAAAGCCAGTCGATTGAAGAGGGCTACACGGTGCAGCAGCCCGAAGAGGCCGATGCGCTCATAGGCGCGCGCGGCATCGCGACCAGCATGCTGCGCCCCGCGGGCCGGGGCCGCTTCGGCAACAAGACGTTGCAGGTGGTCAGCCGCGCCGAGTTCATCGACTCGGGCACCCCGATCGTTATTGTCGAAGTTGAAGGCAATCGCTATGTGGTGGATCCGATTGAACGCAAGGCGTCATAGGTTGAAGGGAAACAGACGTAGATGGACACACGGCAGACATTGATACGCATGCTGAAACAATTGCTGGACGACATGCTGGTCATCCAGCAGCAGGGCGCCGGCTATTACAGTTGCATCCCGATGGTGAAGAGGTACAACAAGCTGCTGGCGCAGGCGCGCGCCTTGTTTCCGGGTGGCAACGGCATCATGGGCACGTTCGACAACGTCGAGGAATCGGACCCGAAGGACCCCGCCGACAAGATGAAGGTTGTGCAGGCGATTCGGGTCGAAATCGGGCAATTGTTGTCGTTGCTTGAATCGACCGGAGACCTACCGCAATGATCTGGTGGGTGATCTTCTTTTTCATGGTGGGGCTGTTGCTTGTCCTCGTGGAGTTCATACTTCCTGGTCTGGTTTGCGGGATTATCGGGGGGGCGATGATTGTGGCCAGTTGTGTGCTTGCGCTGTACTCGCATCCCGAACATGCCTTGGTCATAATCCTTGGAGAAGGGCTCGCCGTGATTCTGTCGCTCATTTTTGGGTTCTACGTGCTCCCGCGTTCGCCCTTGGGAAAGGCGATGCTCCTTGAAGAAACGCTGGATAGGGACGCGGGGTGGGTCTCGGACCCCTCGGACGCCTCGTTGATAGGGGCCATGGGCGAGGTGTTCACGCCCCTGCGGCCGGCCGGCACGATCACCGTTCGCGGCAGAAGAATCAGCGCCGTATCCAGCGGCGATTTTGTAGAAGAGGGGTGTGCGGTGCGGGTCGTGGAGGTGCACGGCAACCGCGTTGTCGTCGAACCCGCAGGCAAGCAGTAGGCCCCGCGGACGACGGTCATGGTGGAGAATCTCGTTCCGCTATTGGCGCCCGTCGCGTTCCTGATGCTGACGGCGGCCGCTGCGGTCGCGGTGGTGGTTTGGGGCCATTGGCTGCGTGCGCGCAGGGGGAATGCTCCCATTCCTTACCTGCGGCTCGCGGGGATGCTGTTCCGTCGAGTTCGAATGCGTACGGTGGTGGACGGATGGATCATGTCTGTGAACGGAAACATCCAGGCGCGGCTGAGCGATCTCGAAGCGCACTCTCGCGCGGGCGGACGGGTCGAACGCACCGTGCTGGCGGCGGTCGCTGCGGAAAAAGTGGGGATCGACTTCCCCTTTTCGATGGCACGGGCCCTGGATTTGTCGAATCGCGACGTAGTAGAGGTGGTGCACGACCTGATTCGCAGCCGGCGCGAAAGCGAGCACAAGCGCGCCGGGCAGGCCTCTCAGGACGAGGTGAGCGCCTTGATCGGAGCCGAAGCCACGGTAAGCGTGGCCGTGGGTCCTCCGGGGATCGTGGTGGTGGACGAAATGAAGGTCAACGCCGTATCCGAGGGAGGATTCCTGACCAAAGGAGCAAAGGTGCGGATCGTGTCGGCATCGGGTAATATGGCGGTGGTGCGACGCATAAGCGACTCGTAAGAAAGGATGGGACGCATGCCTGTTTTCTACTTAGTGGTCTTCATTGCCGTAGCCATCGTGGCGCTCATTTTTGTCGTCATTGTCATCAACTTCTTCAACCTATGGCTGCAGGCGTGGCTGTCGGGCGCCTCGGTGAGCATCTTGAGCCTCGTGGCGATGCGGCTCCGTAAGGTCAACCCCAACATCATCGTGCAGAGCCGGATTAACGCCGTGAAGGCGGGCCTGCGGATTTCGACGGACGAGTTGGAAGCGCATTACCTTGCGGGCGGAAACGTCGTGCGCGTCGTGCAGGCCCTGATCGCGGCGAGCAAGGCCAACATCGAATTGAGCTTTCAGCGGGCGACCGCAATCGACCTCGCGGGGCGTGACATACTCGACGCTGTGCAGACTTCCGTAAACCCGAAGGTGATCGACTGTCCGGACCCGCGGCAGGGCCAGACTTCAATCGCCGCAGTCGCCATGGACGGCATTCAGCTCAAAGCGAAGGCGCGAGTGACGGTGCGAACAAACATCAACAGCTTGGTGGGCGGTGCGACGGAGGAGACGATCATCGCGCGCGTGGGTGAAGGCATCGTGACCACGATCGGGTCGTCCGCCACGCACAAGCAAGTCCTGGAGAACCCGGACCGCATTTCGAAAACGGTGCTGCAACGGGGTCTCGACGCCGGCACGGCGTTCGAAATCCTGTCTATCGACATCGCGGACGTGGACGTGGGCGACAACATCGGGGCACAGTTGCAGATTCGTCAGGCGGAAGCCGACAAACAAATCGCGCAGGCCCGCGCCGAGGAGCGCAGGGCGATGGCGGCCGCGCGTGAGCAGGAGATGCGCGCACAAGTCGTGGAGATGCGCTCGCGCGTAATCGAGGCGGAGGCGGAGGTCCCCCGCGCCATGGCGGAAGCCTTCCGCAAGGGCAACCTCGGCATAATGGATTATTACCGCATGCAGAACGTGATGGCAGACACGAGCATGCGTGAAGCCATCGCAAAGGAGGAAGGGGGCGGCAAAGGCGAAGAAGGCCCGCGCCGGCAATAAGGGAAGTTCGCATGCCCTACGAGGAGATCATTGGCGTCGTCATCTTCTTGGTGTTCGTGATCGTCTCCGTTGCACGCAAGATCCAAGAACAGATGACGGCCAAACGCCGACAGGACGAGCAGAGGGACATCACCTTCGAGGAACTGCCGGAAGCGACGCGCCGCATGTTGTTCGGCGAGGCGGCGCCGCAAACGGCGCGTCCACCGGGCGGCGCCGGTTCGACGGACGAGGAGGAGGAGGGCGACGTCATCGTCGCGCGACCGCGCCGGGTCGAGCCGCGTGTGGCGAAGCCCCGCCCCGGCAGTCCCCGACCCCCGATGCAGACCATGCCAGCGCCGCAGCCGGCCCAGCGTCAACCGGACCGACAGACGCCCTTTCCGCCGCCACGCCCGCAAGCGCAACCGCCGTTTCGGCCACCGTCCACACAGAAGCCGCCGCCACCGCCGCGGCACTCCCCTGCGATGGAGATTCCCGGGATGAGGCCTGCGCCGGTCGAAGGGCAAATGCAGCGGCGGATTCCGCCACACGTGCCGCGAGCGCCCCAGCGCCGGCAGCAACCCCGGATCCCTCCGCCGCTCGTCGAGCCGCAGGAAGGGCCGCAACAACCCTTCCGCCCCTCATCGCCCGAGCCGCAGCACGGACGTTCCGAGCCGAGGAAACGTCGTACGTGGTTTGCCGGCGCGAGGGATTTGCGTCGCGCCATCGTATTGACCGAAATCCTGGGGCCGCCAAAATCGTTGCGTGATCCCCGCGAGACCGGCGGAGTGTCACTGGGATAGGCGCGGACGTGTCCGCAATGAGCGGCCGTTTGAAGGGGATCGAGAATCGGCGTTGGTGGCAACTCCCGTACGGGCCCCGAATCGACTCCATTTCGATTTGCCGGATGCCGCCGTTCACGCCCCTCGTTCGGGCGTGTAGAACGTATGTCGAGATTTGCTACACTTTTGGTTTATGAGTCACGATCCCAACAAGCCGATTATTGTGCAGTCGGACCGTTCAATCCTGCTCGAAACGGATGGGCCTTGCTTTGAAGACGCCCGAGACAGTATCGCCGCGTTCGCCGAACTGGTGAAATCACCGGAACACATCCACACCTACCGCATTTCGCCGTTGTCACTCTGGAACGCGGCCGCATCGGGCATGACCGCGGACGAGATCATCGGCCGACTCCGGCGGTTCAGCCGTTACGAAATCCCGGAAAACGTCATCGTGGACGTGCGCGACAACGTCTCGCGCTACGGGCGCTTGAAATTGTTCAAGAAAGAGGTCGGCGGCGATCTCGTACTTTACTCCGATGACGCACTGCTGATCGTGCAGATACTGAACCAGAAGTCGCTCCAACCCTATTTGCACGGTTCCGCCGACGGACATCACATTTACGTTCGACCGGAAGATCGCGGCAACGTGAAGTGCGCCTTAATCAAGCTGGGCTTTCCCGTCGAGGACCTCGCGGGATACGTCGAAGGGGCGCCGCTGGAAATCGAGCTGCGAAAGGTGACGCGCGGCGGCAATCCGTTCGATCTGCGCAAGTATCAGAAGGAAAGCGTCGATGCGTTTCACCTGAACGGATCCAACCAGGGAGGCAGCGGGGTCGTGGTGTTGCCTTGCGGGGCGGGCAAGACCTGCGTCGCAATCGGCGCAATCGCCAAACTGAAGACCCAGACGCTCGTGCTCACGACGAATACCGTCGCGCTGCGGCAATGGAAAAACGAATTGCTGGACAAAACCACGCTGAGCGAGGACCAGATCGGCGAGTACAGCGGGGACTCCAAGGAGATACGACCCGTCACCCTGGCAACCTATCAGGTATTGACGTACCGCAAAGCGAAAGACAGCCCCTTTGTCCACTTCAGCCTCTTCGATGAAGGGAATTGGGGTCTCATCGTTTACGATGAAGTGCACCTGCTGCCTGCGCCCGTCTTTCGCGCGACGGCCGCCCTGCAAGCGCGGCGCCGGCTGGGCCTGACGGCCACGCTGGTGCGCGAAGACGCACGCGAGGACGACGTATTCAGTCTCATTGGGCCGAAGAAATACGATGTGCCGTGGAAAGTGCTCGAGAAGCAGGGCTGGATTGCGCAGGCCCTGTGCACGGAGATACGGGTGCAATTACCCGCGGACGAACGGTATCGCTATGCCATCTCCGACAAGCGCGGGAAGTTTCGCATCGCGTCCACGAACCCGGTGAAGGCGAGCGTTTGCGAAATGCTCATAAACCGCCACAAGACGGACAATGTGCTGATAATCGGACAATACCTGGACCAGTTGAAGGTGCTCGCGAAGCGGTTTAGCGCGCCAATCATTACGGGGCAGACCGCCAACCGCAAGCGCGAGGAGTTGTACTCGGCGTTCCGCACGGGGGCGTGCAAGTTGCTCATCGTGTCGAAGGTGGCGAACTTTGCGATCGATCTGCCCGACGCGAACGTCGCCATTCAGGTTTCCGGCACGTTTGGCTCACGCCAGGAAGAGGCGCAACGGCTGGGACGTATCCTGCGTCCCAAAAGCGACGGCACCATTGCCCGGTTTTACTCGCTGGTGTCCAGGGACACCTGCGATCACGATTACAGCCAGAAGCGCCAACTCTTCCTGACCGAGCAAGGCTACCGGTACGAAATCAAGAACTCGGATGAACTGGTCATCGAGGAAACCCCTGCGAAAAGCGTCGAGAACGCCTGATCGCCTCGTGCCGGGAGGGTAGCCTCATGGCGCGTGTAAGGCTACTCGTCGGTCCCGCCCGCTCCGATCGCCGGCAACACATCCATTCCATCGCCGTCGAGCGCTGGGGTGCGTCGCGCCTGGTCGTGCCCACGCGACACGAGGCGTATGAGCGGACCCGTCAAATCGTCAGCGACCACCGACTGAACGGAGCTTGGGGCCGGCCGGTCGTTTCCTTCGAGGATTTCGCCCTCGACATCCTCCGTGGAGAAGGTCTCAACGTTCACCCAATCGATGCGCTGGACCGCCGCATGCTGGTGGAAG
>BTUX01000061.1:0-19760 GCA_045863315.1 Candidatus Hydrogenedentota bacterium
CCGGTCACAGGACTGACTAAGCTCCTTCACGAGGTCCTAGCCTCAACAAAACGATTCAGCCTGTGACCTGTCTACTCCGAATCCGCCTACCGCGGACCCGAAGCTTACCGCCTCAAAAACCATTCATACCATCTCCTTCGCCGGCGGATGCCGGCAAAATCCATTGTAACACGCAAGGGGCCGCTTGCCAACGCGTCAGGCGAGCCGGTAGATGACGGCCCCCGAGGGAAGTTTGGGGAAGAAGTATGTGGCCTTCTGCGGCATGGACTCATGCGCTTCGGCACAGGCGCAGACCTGCTCGGGCCGCATATTGCGCAATATAAAGGCGAGACCTTTATTCCCTTTTTCGACAAGATCGATCGCCGTCGCAGGATCCTTTTCGTACACGAAAACGGCATCGGGCGGGAAGTTCATGAGGCGCTCGAGGATGCCGCCGTGCAGAACGGACACATCGAGGTCGCGCCATTCGGGGCCGTGTTCGTCGCCCAAGAGCTGGACGCGGTCGATGTCGCGAAGTCGGAGCAGGTACCGGCGGCCGCCACGGAGGGCAAGACCGATCGCGCAGTTCGGCTCGGCCTGGACGCGCGCGTGCAGATCGGCATTAACCGGCTCCACCTCGAACCACGGCTCGAGGGATTTCAGAAACGCCTCGGCATCGAAGCCGTCGGGGGCGTCCACGACACGGTGCGCGGGATACACGAACAGGCCCGGGTCATCCAGCGCGACGAATCCCATCAGCACGAAGTCCCAGGGTTGAAGTTCGGCGGCGCGGTGGGACAACCGCTTGCGGTCCCGGTGCGTGTGGGCGGTGCGGTAGCGGTGGTGTCCGTCGGCGATGTAAAGGCGCTTGCCGTGGAAGAACTCGGTCACCGCAGGGTCGTAGGGTACGTGCCAGACGCGCTGGGTGACGCCGTCAATCGTCGTCGCGGTCAGGTCCGGCCCGCGCTCGTCCATCTGGGCGAGAAACGATTTGAGCCGGCCTCGAGGATCGTCGTACAGCACGAACACGGCGCCGAGGTTCGCCCGGGTCGCCTCCGTCAGTGCAAGGCGGTCCTTGACTTTCCAATCGAAGGTGCGCTCGTGGCCCAGCACGGTTCCCTCGCCGGGCTCGGGAATCTTCGCGACTGCAAAGAACCCTCGGCGAACGCAGTCCCGGCCGTCCATGCTGCGAAAATGCTGCTCGAGCAGATAGAACGACTCGGCGTCGTCCTGTTTCAACGCGCCGCCGGCGATCCAGTCCTCGAACAAAGCCGAGGCGTTCTGGTACTTGTCCAGGCCGTCGCGTTCCTGGGGAAGGATGACGTGGGTATAATTGTAGGGGCTGCGCGCGGCAAGGATTTCCCGTTCCTCGGGGCTGATTACGTCGAACGGTGGGGTTACCACGTTGTCCAGATCGCCGACGAGGTTCTTGTCGAAACGCAGCGCGCGAAAACCGCGTACTTCTGCCATGTTGGTGTGAATCTCCGATGCATGCGAAGGAGGAATTCGGGGCGAAACGCCGGATTGTACCGGGCCGGCCGGGCTCAGTCAAGGATTCTGGGAAGAGAATCGGCGGACGAGGGGCGGATCACTGCAATTCCGGGATTGGATTGCGCCAAATGCATTCTGCAGTCAAATCATCCGCGTTTGACCGGGGGCGCGGTAGGTCCAAGGTCGCGGAGGTCGTGGCAATCCCGGTGCTTTCCCCGAAACGCCGCCCGGCACAATTGGCATCGTGCGAAGTGCGAGCAGGGATCCAAGCGGGGTCTGGCTCAAGTTGGACACGGCGTCTCGTCGCATATCAGATGTTCGCCACACCGCGGCGGTTCCAAACAAACGGCGGGCGCGGCCTTTGCGGGCCGCGCCCCGGGGCGCGAGGAGGAATACGGCCGGCGGCCGTCAGATGCGCTTGTAAATGGACTTGGGAATGACCTGCTTGCGTTCGGTGAGCACCGCGCCGACCACGCGGCCCTTGGCCTCGGCAAGCAATTCAATTGCGCGCAACACGACTTCCCGCCGCGTGCTGTCCGCGCGTATTACGACAAGGAAACCGTCGGCCATTCGGGCGACGTTGACCGCGTCGCCGGATTGCAGGACCGGCGACACGTGGAAGATGATCCGCGTGAACCGCTTGCGCAACTCCTCGATGAGGGACTTCATGCGGTCGGACTTCCACATGTAAGTCGGGCAGTCACGTCTTGAGCCGCGCCCCATCACGTATAACAGGCCGACGGTGGTGACGTAGTCGTCGATGTTGCCGCCGCCGTTCAAGACGAGGTCGAAAAGGCCCCGTCCGCTCGGGGCTTCCTTGATGCCGTCGCCGACGAGGTCGACCAGCAGGGTTGGGCCGGCGGGGTCGTCCGCGTACACGTCGGCAAGGGCCCGGGCGACGCGGTGCGAGCCTTCACCCGCGACCGAACTCGCGACGGTGAGCAGTTGCACAGGCTGGTCGGAGGCAAGGGCGTCGATGATGGATCCCACGCGTTGCGCCTCCGCTGTATCCAGCTTATCGCCGGAAGTCTGAAAGAACGAACCCACCGGCGGGACGCCGAGGTAATGCTCCACGTCTTCGGGGGTTTTCAGGCCGTGGTCAAGGTAATCGAGGAAGAAGGCCAGCCCGATGCCGCCCACGATACCCGCGATAAGACCGAGCAGTAGATTGAACTGTTTGCGCGGGCGGATGGGGTTGGACGGCGCACTCGGTTTGGACACCACGGCGATGTTGTTGATACCGGCCGCGGACAGGACGGAGTTAACCTTGGTTTCCTGGACGCGCTGCGCAAAGAAGGTATAGGCTTCCTGTTTGATCTTCGCTTCTTCGACCAAGGTGTCGTGCTGATCGATGATACTGCTAAGCAGCTTAAGGCGCGTTTCGAGTTCGGCAATCTGCCTTTGGGTCGTGGTGACTGCATTGGTGATGGCCTCGCGCAGTCGCGTGAGGGCCTCGCCAATCTGATTGTGAATGCTTATTACATCCGGATGGTTGGGCCCTTTCGATGTCACTATTTCATTTCGGCGCAACAGCAGTTCCAGCAGGCGAAGCCGCAATTCGGTAATGACGGAACTTTCCGTTTCGCGGCTCAGCGTGGCCATGATGGCCGAGTCTCCCGCCTCGGCCGCGCGTGGGTCTTGCGTGACCTCGCCGAGTTCCTCGAGTTGCGTGGCCAGTTTTCGCGCTTTGGTGTACTGTTCGAGCAGCAGTTTGCGCTCTTCCTCGAGGCCGAACACGTTGTTGGCCTCGCGAAACCTCTTCAACTCGTTCTGGGCTTCGGCCCACTCCTGGTGCAGTTCGGCCACCTTCAGGTCCAGTACGTCACCCATTTCCGAGGGAGTGGAAAACACCTCGTTGTGCTTGTCCTTATATTTTGCCAGTACCGCATTGAGAACGCGTTGGGCGAGTTCGGGCGAGCCGAGGCGGCACCGGACTTCCATCGTGAACGAATCTTTGATCGCGGTGACGGCAAGCGCGCCGCGCAGGGCTTCGACCGCGGCTTCGGTCGGATCCGGCCGCTTGCGGAGCCCGAGCACATATTGGAGCCCCCGGAGTCCGTCCTGAACGGCGCTGAACACCGCGCGGAATCCGGTGCCGCCGCCGAAGCCCTCGGCCAGGCGTTCGGCGTCGACGACGGCGCGCAATACGTCGTCGCTGTAAATCAGCTGGATCTCCGAGTTGACGTCCTCTTCCGTCATCGAGAGGAGCGGCGTCGACGCGGAGTCCGTCAGCGGCAGGGTGGGTTGCAGCGTCTCGCGGCCTCGCAGCAGTTGCACCTTGGCGACGGACTCGTAGGTAGGCGGCCAGACGAGGTTGCCGACGTATACGCCGGCCAAGACGAACACAATGAACAGGACGATGAGTCCCTTGCGCTTGAACAGTACCGTGAGTACGTCCCGCAGAAAGAGTTGCCGTTGATCCATCGTAGTAACCCCTATGGATTGATCACCGCGCCGGGAATCAGGCCGCCCTGACCGGGCAGGTACGTGATGCCGGTGTTGAAGCTGTTGTTTTTGCTCTTGGTGTTGATGCGCTGCTCGTTCAGGTAGTACGTGCCGCTCACGCCCAACGTATTCTCGAATGGAATGATTTCTTCGATGTACTGTTCGACAAACAGGTTCGCGCGCGAGATGAGCTTTTTGGGCACGTACACGATATCAAAGCCGCGCAGCGGGATGTCGTTCTCCGTTCGTCCTTGCAGGGCAAGGGCGAGATTTGTCTTGAACACGTAGGGCTTGC
The DNA here is from genome assembly GCA_045863315.1 of Candidatus Hydrogenedentota bacterium. Classification (GTDB taxonomy): domain Bacteria; phylum Hydrogenedentota; class Hydrogenedentia; order Hydrogenedentales; family SLHB01; genus JABWCD01. Next base: position 4,211 of record BTUX01000061.1, read on the forward strand.
CGTTCGGGTTGCGCCGGATCACCAGCACGCTGTTTAATCGCGAGTGGTTCGTCGGGCCGCCCGCCATGAGGATCGCTTGCAGCGCCGTCGGCGCGCCCTCGAGCGGGAAGACACCGTTGATCTTCGTCTCGCCGCCCACGTAAATGCGCGCGCCCGTCGCCGTCACGACGTCCACGGCGGACTCGACGGTATTGAACGCGAGCGGTTGACACATTTCGTCGATGTTTTTTCGAACCTCTTCGGCGCTGTAGCCGGCGACCTGCAGCTCGCCGAGTTTGGGCAGCGAGATTCGGCCGTCGGGGCGCACGGTGTACGTTCCGTTCATGCTCACGAGCGTGTTGTTAATCGTGGGGAACACGACGAGGTTGACGTCCGGCGGGTTGCGCAGAATCTTGGAGGCGACTTCCTTGATGGCGTCGCCCGCCTCCTGCACCGTTTTTCCCGCGATATGAACGTCGGTGTTGAGGGAGGGCAGGCGGATCGCGCCATCCGGGCGGACCACGACGTCGCGGCTGATATTTTCCAGGCGGTCGGGATTTGAGAAGTCAACGTTGACCGTAATCCTCGGTTCGCCTTCAATGATGCCGGTTCTGGCGTACAGATCCGTCAGACGCCGGCGCAACTCGAGCGGGGTCAACCCCGCGGCCTTGACATCGCCCACTTCGGGCATCGTGATGTAACCGTCCGGGCGTACGGTCCGGTTCGAGTTGAGCGGCCAATTGTTCAGGAAGCTGATCCCGATCAGGTCGCCCACGTCAATCTTGTACGAGTCCGTGTCTCCCATGGGCGCGGTCAGCCGCACTTCCATGTTGTCACCGACTTCGATTCGGTAATCCCAGGGCACGTCGCCCTCGCGGAAGTCGCGCAAGCGGAACTGGACGCTCAACTTGTCGCCCACCTGCAACAGATAGGCCATGTTCTCGCCGCTCAGTTCATGAATCTCTTCCTGCGTAACCTCGGTGGGCTCGCCCTTCGGGTCGAGCATAATGGTGCTGTCCGTGGTCGCGCATCCCGGCATCAACCCCAAAGGGATCAGGGCCATAGCGAGCGCGGCCAACCACACCGTCCGGCCAACTCCTTTCGCATCCATATCCATGTGCCTCCTCATCGCCCCGCCATCGGCCGGGCGGACGACCCGGCAAACGGCCATTCGGACTTCTCCTTCGCGTTGCCAACCGCTCCTGGTGCGAGGGGCGGTCCAATCCTGCTTCACACTTCCTAATCGTCGCCGGTCGGCGGACGCAGCGTCGCGTTTACGGGTTTGGCGAACCGGGCTTCGGGTTTGGGCGCGGCGATTTCGCCCGGCTTTTCCGCGCCTTCCGGCAGCGCCTGCCGTTGCCGCATGCGCTCGGTTGCGCCGAGTTCGGGTCTGGCGAAATCGGGTTTGGGCGCAAACACCTGCGAGGGTTCGATGCGCCGGCGCTGGCGAGTCTCCTCGGTAATGCGAAAGCGCCCGGACCGGCTGCGCAAGACGCTGGTGTAAATCTCCGCCGGCAACCGCTGCGCTTCCTTAAAGATTTCCGCGACGAGCGGCGCGGCCGCCGCGAGGGCTTTCTCCTCGATGCCGGTGGCCCGGACCCGCAGGACCTCAAACTCATAGAACAACTGGTCGCGGGCGTGCTCCGCGGCCACTTCAACCTCGTTGGCGTAATAGGGCTCGAGTTTGAGCGTTTCAATCGAAATGCGATACCGTTCCCCGGGGTTCTGCAGATAGTTCGGCGCCGACGGTTTTAACACTTCCGCTCGCACTTCGAGCAAAAACTCCGGCTCCGGGTTGGCGCGCGGCGAGATGCCCGGACCCACGGGGGCCAACTGGATAAGGCGATCGCCCGCGAACCGGCTCCGCTCGAAGACCCCGATCCGGCATACACCGTTCTGCTCCTCGATGAGCACCCGGTGGTTCTCGTCCAACGATTCGCCGTGGTACCGGATCTCCTGCGCCCCGCCGGCAACAGCGCCAATCAGCAGGGACAACACGCAGGCAACCCACTTACGTTGTGCCATGCGGTTCCTCCTCGAACAGGCCGGCCGAACTCCGCAGCCGGGACTGCTTCGTAATCACGGTGTCGCGATAGTCTGAGCCGTCGTCGAGCCGCGCTCCGGACAGGACGACGCAGCGTTCCAGGCGCGCGGGCCTGGCGACGGTCACTTCGTCCCCCAACACACTGTCGACGATCTGGACGCCGTCGGTCAATTGGCAGTCCTTGCCGATGAGCGATCGTTTTCCCAGCCGGGCCAACTGATGAAGGCAACAATCGATGAGGTCGCGCGTATAGGTGATGTTGACGTCCCAGTTGACGACGGGCGCCACGCGGACGGGGAACTCGTAATCGATAAGAATTTGAATCGAGTCCGTCAATTCGTATTCGTCGCGCATCGCCGTGCGCGGGGTGCGGCGGATCGCGTCGAATATCGGCATGTCGAACAGATAGAGGCCGCACCCTTTCAACAGGTTCGGCACATGGCGCGGCTTCTCAATCACGCGGCGGACCGTGCCGTCATCGCGCAGCGTCACGGAAAAGTTCCGCTTGACCGCCTCGGGGTCGGTCTCTTCCTTGACCGCGACGACGGCGGTGGCGCCATGGTGTTCCATCTCAGTCATCATACGGCCCAGATCCGGCACATCGAAAAAGATGTCTCCCAGCATAAGTAGAAACGGTTTGTCGACGTGGCGTTCGAGCTGCCCCACCGCATGCGCTATACCCAGGCGCCGCTGCTGCTCGACATACCGGACCCGAACGCCGTACTCGCGGCCGTCGCCGATCGTCTGCGTGATGCGGTGCCCGAGGTGGCCGATGACGATAAACACATCTTCGATGCCGACGCCGCGCATATGTTCGAGCTGATACGCGAGCAGGGGCTTGTTGCAGATCGGCACGATCGGCTTCGGCATTTCCTCGCCGAAGGGGCCCATCCGCGATCCGTGGCCCGCGGCCAGGATCACGCCCTGATACGTGGTGTTGCTCAATGCGCAATCTTCCTCAACGGCATGTCTTCGTACCCGCCGGCCAAAATCCAATCGATGGTGGCGCGAAGTCCTTCTTCCAATTCGACGGTGGGTTCCCATCCCAGAAGCGCGCGCGCCTTCGAACTGTCCGCTTCGACGCGCAAGATTTCGCTCTTCTTGGGCCGCATCCGCTCGGGATCGATAACGATTCGCAAATCTTTGCCCATCGCATCCGCGATCATCTGCGCCAACTCGCCGATCGTGACCGCGCGGGTCGATCCGAAATTCACGACTTCACCAATCACCGCGTCCTCCTCCGCCATGCGGATAAAGGCGGTCACGATATCGTCGACGTAGGTGAAGTTCCGCGTCGGCGAAAGATCGCCCAACCGAAGTTCCTTGTCCCGTGCAAGTTGAAGAATGATCGTCGGGATCACGAGAAACCGGCCGATCCGGGGACCGTACACATTGAAGATCCGGCAGATGGAAACGGGCAGGTCATAGGAGAGGTGAAAGCTTTCAACGGTGCAATCCGCGGCCAGCTTCGACGCGGTATACGGATTGTGCGCGGCCACCGGGTGTGTTTCGGTGATGGGCCGGCCCTCGCGGGCGGAGCCGTAGACGCCGGCGGACGACGTGTGAACCAGCCGGCGCACGTGTTCGTGGCGCGCGGCGTTGCACACGTTCAGCGTTCCGAACACGTTAGTGACGATGGTCTCTTCAGGATTCGCATAGGAATAGGCGACGCTCGTCACGGCGGCAAGGTGAAATATGGTGTCGACCCCGAACGCCGCTTCGCGCACAAACGCGCCGTCGCGGATGTTGCCCCCACAGATTTCCAAGTTTTTGCCCAGTTCTTCGGGAATACCGGCGAGGTAGCCGACGCTTCCGCGCATGTTGCCATGCACCATGCCGCGAACTTCCACGCCCATGGACAACAGCCGCTCGCACAGGTGGCTGCCGATGAAGCCGCCTGCGCCGGTGACGAGTGCTTTGCGTCCTTTCCAAATCATGGCGCCGGCGCTCCGAGCGGCTTTCGCCATACACCGAGCATGTGCGTGCTGAACATGCGAAGGCCCGGCGTCCGCGCCTGAATGCGCTCGACAGCGCGCACGGCCTTTGCCAGCGTTGAACTAAAAATGAAAAAGGCCCACATGCCCGCAAGCATCTGGAATCGCGCCTCCTCGAAGCCCGCGGCGGTCATCAACGATCGCAGCGCAGAGGGCGTATTCGCGCGGTACCGCGTCTCGAACGTGTCCTCCGGGTGGCCGCCGAACAGGCGTTTCTTGATCTGTTGCTTGAGCCGGTGGGGGATCGCGCGGGACACGAGGGCGAAAAGGCTCCACCGATTCGGGGTCAGCACGGCAATCACGCCGCCCGGCCGCAACACGCGGAAAAATTCGCGAATGACGCGCACGGGCTCGGACAAGTGCTCGAGGACGAACTTGCACACGACGAGATCGAAGGTCCCGCTTGGAAACGGGAGCGATTCGAGCGGTGTAAACACGCGGTGGCGGGCGATCGTGTTGGCGCGCAGCCCGGCCATGTCAGCGTCGCATCCCACCGTATGCCGCGACCCGCGGAGCGCAGGCAGGTCGGGGTCGCCCCGACTACACCCGGCGTCGAGCACAATCGAGTCCTCGCGGACGTGCTGCGCAAGCGCCGCGTCGAACTCTCCGTTTACGTCGCGGATCCATAGTTTCAGCAGGGCGTAGCGGCGCTCGCCCAACCGTTCGACCACGTCCGGCGACAGCGCAAGGTCGCGCTTATCCCGCGAGGGTTTGTTCAAAGATTCGCTCATAGTCGTCCGTAATTCGGTCCCAATCGTATTCTTTCCGCGCGCGTTCGACCGCAATTTGCCCCAGGCGCTTGACTTCACCGGGGTGGTCCGCCAGCCATTGGAGCTTCTCGCGCAGATCGTCCACGTCGCGGCTGCGGAACGAAATGCCCGCGTGGGCGACCGCTTCGACGTTGTAGGAGATGTCGCTGACCAGCACGCAGTTGCCCGCGCCCATCGCCTCGAGAATGGCGGGGTGCGTGCCGCCGACATCCATCGCGTTGACGTATACATACGCGCTGGCCTGGAGCGCTTTGTACACGTCGCCGTAAAGACCGCCCGGGAATTGGATCCGCGGGTCCAGGGTCTGCTTCATCTCGCGGATGTAGTCGTCAGCGAAAGGCGCGCTGCCGACGATAAGCAGCTTCTTGTCCGTTCGGACCCCTTCAAACGCCTTGACCAGCAGGTGCGCGTTGTTCTCCGGTTCCAAGCGGCTGACGAACAGGAAGTATTCCTCCGGCTCGACGCCGACTTGGGCGAGCAGTTCTTTTTTGTATCCCCGCTCGACGACATCCGCGCCGTAGGCCACGTAGGCGGTATCTCGGTTGAACTTCCGCTTGTAGTAGTCCTTGATAACTCGTGAATCGGCAATCAGCACATGGGCAAACTTCGCCGCCAGCCATTCCGCAATCTTGAGGTACAGTTTGGCGGGCGCGTTCCATTTCGCGCGTTCCCACTCGAGGCCGTCGGTGTTCAACAGCACCTTGATGCCGGCCAATCGCGCCATCCACGTGAAGGTGCTGTTGCCGGAGCCGCAGTAACAGCATACGTCTGCGCCTTGCCAGACCATGTGCAAGGTCGAGAACAGCGTGTGGGAGATCGAGTCCAAATGTTTGGTATGGATGGTCGGAAGGTGCACTAGCCGCACCCCTCGGTACATGCCCATCCGCTCCCGGTAGTGCGAACTCCGGCAGTACACGCTCACGTCATGGCCACGCGCGGCGAGCCTCACGGCAACCTCCTCTACAAAGGTCTCAAAACCACCATAGTTGGCGGGGATGCCGCGGGTACCTAGGAACGCAATTCTCATGGGTCTGTATCGGTACCGTGCGGCGTATGTATCTCTTTAATTTACAATTGTTTGCCGGACTCCGAAGGAGCGCAATCCAGTCGGAGCAGAAGATAGACAGGGCGTTGGATGCGCCACAACGGAACGCAATAGGGGGCCCATCTATCGCAATATCTTTGAGTCTCTAGTGTTGAGTATACAATATATAGTAGATGGCGTAAAGCAAAAAATGGACTGATCCCGACCGCCTGCCTTCGTCGCCGGCCTCGTTGCGCCCGCAACCACCTCTTATGCCCGTTCGGATTACCGTAAGCTGATGCAGTCAAAGGGCTTTGACGTGTTCCAATACCGTATGATAGCGTGTGGTTTGCGGCCCGCTCAAGTACCAGCGACGTTTCCGCATGGCTGGCGGATTCCGTGCGCACGATGGCCCAACCCAGCTCGGTGGGACTTGGAGGACGTGGCCCTCGTTTCCCGGCGTATCGGGTGGAGCATTCCGTATCTGAGGCGGGTCAGGGTGCGTGGCTGAACAGGGCAGAACAGGAACCTACCTTGAAACGAGCCATTATCAACCTTCTGACGGCGGGCGTATCGCTCCTACTGGCAATCGTCGTCCTGGAAATCCTCGCGAGGGTGTATCTGTGGAAGTTCGCCGATGAGGACCGTTTCCGGCGTTACGCCTCCATCAATCAACTCAACGCGCGGGATGCGATCACGGCGCACCCATCAAACCGGTACACGGCGCACCGCTACATCGGATACATTCCGACCCCGAATTACCGGTACGGAAACAACCGCCACAATGCGTTCGGGTTCCGAGGCGAGGAGATCGTCCTGCCGAAACCCGAGGGCGAGTTCCGGATAGTCTGCCTGGGGGGATCGACGACGTATACGCTCGTGGCGAGCCACGTGAACAGCTACCCCGCCCAAATGGAGTCGGCCCTGCGCGAAATCGGATACTCCAACGTCTCGGTCGTCAACGCGGGCGCGGAGGGCTGGTCGAGTTACGAATCGTTCATCAACTTTCAATTGCGCGTGCTTGACATCGAGCCCGACCTGATCGTGCTGTACGAGGGAATCAACGACAACCTCGCCCGGATGATTTGGCCGCGGGAGGCGTATCGTGGCGACAACTCCGGCTATCGCGGCCCGAACGTGACGAGCCTGCGGATGCCGAACATCCTCGAGTACAGTACACTCGCTCGAATGGCAGGGATTCAGATGGGATGGATCTATCCGCACAGTTCGCTGTCGCGCACCCTCATCCCGCTGGGTCCCGCGTCGATCGATTACCTGTGGGCGCAGCAGGTGGTGGGCGGGACGTACCCCTCGGGAATCTTTGTGGAACACCCCATCGAAGATATCTTGCGGGACAATCCTCCGGTGTACTTCAAGCGAAATGTGCTCAATATCGTGGATACGGCCAAACGCCACGGCATTCGGATTGTCTTTGCCACGTTCGCCTACTGCCCCGAGTTCGGCGACCCCTTTGTCAGCGACAGCCGTTTTACGTGGACCTACGACGAGACCAACGCGATCTACAAAGACATCGCCGCCGCCGAAGGCGGCATCGCGGTATTCGATTTTGCCGCCGCCTTTCCACGGGACAAGAAATACTGGAGCGACGGGCTCCACGTGAACATGGAAGGCGCCGAACTGATGGGGCGCCAGTTCGCGGAGTTTCTGGCCGGGTCGGGATTGCTGCCAAAGCCACAAGAACAAAGCAAGGAATCCTGACATGAGGAATGCATCACTGATTACCGTACTTGCGTTCGCAGTTGGCGCGACCGCACTGTCAACGGCGCAAGAGTTGCCATCGTTTGAATCCCTTCCGGAGCGGGCTGAGTTGCCGGATTTGTTTGTGATGATGGACGGGTCCCGCGTGAAAACCACGGAGGATTGGTACCGGAAGCGGCGGCCGGAGTTGAAGCTTCTGTTTCAGCATTACATGTACGGGTACATGCCGGAGCCGCCGGGGATCGAATCGCGGAAGGAAGTTGACGACGCGCCGATTCTGGACGGCAAGGGGACCTTGCGGCAGGTCGTGATCTCGTTCAAGGGCCTGCCGGAGGACGCGCCGAAGATTCATCTCGCGTTGTTTCTGCCGAAATCGGACAAGCCCGTGCCGGCATTCCTCGCGATGAATAAGTGCGGCAACCAGACCGTGCTGGACGACCCCGCCATCTTGATCAACGACGCGGCGTACGTACACAAGGAATGCCCGGGTCCGCCTGAGTCCATCCGTGGAAAGGACAAGGACTTCTGGTGCGTGCCGTATCTCATCGAGCGCGGGTATGGGTTCGCCACGTACCACGAGAGCGATATCGATCCGGACATGCACGATTTCACCGACGGCATTCACCCTTGCTTCACCGACCTCGAGGGGCCGAAGGAATCGGCGTGGGGGACCATAGCCGCGTGGGCGTGGGGGCTGCACCGCTGCGTGGACTATCTCTCGACTGAACCGGCGATCGACAAGACGCGCATCTGCGTGACCGGCCACTCGCGTCGCGGCAAGACGGCGTTGCTGGCGGCGGCATTTGACGAACGAATTGCCCTCGTTGTGCCGCATCAGTCGGGCACGGGCGGCTCGGCGCTCAGCCGTGAAAACGATCAGGAGACGATCGAGCGCATCAACCGGGTGTTCCCGCATTGGTTCAACGATGAGTTCGTCAAGTTCGGCGATCACGAGAACAAGCTACCGATCGACCAACACCTGCTGATGGCGTTGGTGGCCCCGCGCGCGTTGCTCGACACCGCGGGCCTGCAAGACACCTGGGCAAACTACGAGAGTTCGTTGCGCGCGCTGCGGGCGGCGGCGCCGGCGTGGCGGTTCCTCGGCGCAATCGGCATGGTCGGCGACGGCGTGCTTTCCGATCCCGCAAAGGTGACGCGCGAGAATTCCGGTTCCCTCTTGCAATACCGACGAGATACGAAACACACGATGGACCGAGGGTATTGGGAGGCCATATTGGATTTTGCGGACTTGCAGTTTTCGCCGCGGTAAGCGTGTCGATGAGGGGAGGGAGCGCATTGCGAATGCCGATTGATTTCGATTGGCGTGGTTGCAGGGGGCGACAGCAGATAGGGGGCCGTAGGCGGCGATGGCGGCGCGGCGGGCGGATCGGCTGCGCGCGCAAGACGACGGACACGAAATCGGGCAGAAATGCGTCCAGGAGAGCGGAAAACCAAGCGCTGACGCAGTGCGGGGGATTCCCACGGCATGGGCGCAGCGGTATATTCGAGGGAGCCCAGGGAGACAAAGGCCAAGGAAGACAAAAGCCAAAGGAGACCAAGGAGACCAAGGAGACCAAGGAGAGAGTCCCGTCCCTGTCGTTCCGAGAGGTCGTTTCCCTGTCATTCCGAACGCATGTGAGGAATCTGGAAGAGCAGACGGCCGTTAGCGTGAGACGGCGCCACAAACAAGGAAGCAGACATCGTCCCAGTCATTCCGAACGATTGTGAGGAATGACAGTTGGAAGCATCCGAAACAATCGCATGACGTTCACCATAATCCCGTGAATTCCACCGCGATCGCATGAAGTTTGAGGTGACAACGAGAGCTGGCCGTTGGTATCGATCGTTTTCTTGCGCCGTACCGCAAACCGTGGAGGACTTCGCCCCGTGTTGTACATCAGACTTCTTGCTTTGTTCGCGATTGTCGCGTTCACCGCAGCGCGCGCGGATTGGGACGTTTCAGAGCTTGGCGCGACGGGTGACGGCGAAACCGACGACACCGCCGTCTTTCAGCGGGCGCTGGACGAAGCGGCCGCGGCCGGCGGCGGAATCGTGCAGGCGCCCGCAGGGCGGTATCGCATTTCATCGTCGATCACGATTCCACGTGCGGTGACGCTGCAGGGAGTATTTCGCACCCCGCCGACGGATCGCGGGGGCAGCCCGTTGCGACTGGACGGCACGGTCCTGCTGGCGTACGCGAACCGAGGCAACGCAAGCGGCGACCCATTCATCCGGCTCGGCGGAGACATGGCGACGCTGGCGGGCGTGATCATTCACTACCCGGAGTGGAGCCGTGACGACGTGCCGCCGGTCCCGTATCCGCCCGCGATTGCGGCGGACGGCGTGAACGACGTGTCGGTGTTGGACACGCTCATCGTGAACGCCTACGAAGGCATCCACTTCGAACGGACGGCGCGGTTCATCGTGCGCAACGTCTTCGGGTATCCGAGCTATCGCGGGTTGTACGTCGACGCCTGCTACGACATCGGCCGCGTCGAGAACTGCCACTTCTGGCCTTTCGGGGTCGTGTACAATCCAAAGGATCCCTACTGCCTGTGGGTGAACACCGAGGGCGTGGCGTTCGAGTTTGCCCGCACGGACTGGCAGTACGTCCTGAACACGTTCTGTTTTGGGTACGGCGTCGGCTACAAGTTTTCCGAGACCAAGAATGGCTCCTGCAACGGCAATTTCCTCGGCATCGGCGCCGATTCGTGCCGGCGGGCCGTGCTGGTCGAGGAATGCCAGGCGCCGGGACTGCTGATCACAAACGGCGAGTTCGTGGGGCGCTGGGAAAGCGTGGATTCGGTGTGCATCGAGATTGCCGAGAGCAGCAGCGACGGGAAAGTGAGTCTGGCGAATTGCTCGTTTTGGGGTCCCATCGATCGCTGCGTGTGGCTTCGCACGCCAAAGACGCAGTTTACGGCGACGGCGACCCATTTTCGCGACTTCGACAACCATGGCCGGGGCGCGCCCGCGATCCAACTCGACACCGGCAAGGCCATTATCCAGGGAAACACGTTCGGCGAACACGGAACGCACGTTCTCGTGGGGGCAGACGTTCAATCGGCAATCATCATGGGCAATCAGGCGAACGGCGGATTGATCGTCGAGAACGGCGCGGGCGATCGCGCGCAGATGGTCGCGAACGAGAAAAGTCCCGTGGAATGGGATGAAAAAGCGCTCTCGCACTACCGCGTGCGCATCGGCGAACCCGGCGACAATCCCTACGTGCGCGGATGGTATAAGCCTGAGAAAGGCGGCGCATGGCCGGAACCCGGCGCGCGGATGCGATGGTCGCGCGCGGAATCGGCGCTGAAGCTGCCGGTGACTCCGGGTAGGCGCTACGCGATTACACTGGCAATCAACGCGCCCCAACACGCGATCATGCCGGAAGCGGGGCTCTTTCTCGGCGAGACGCGCATCGCTTCGCTGCCGCAACGAGCGGGGCTTGCGTCGATTTCAGGCGAGTTCACGGCGGGCGAGGGTGAGTGGGAGACGCTCGTCCTTCGGGTCAACGGTTGGGTCCCCGCGCAAGTCGAAACCGGATCCGACGACAAGCGCACCCTGGGTATCGCGCTGCACGAGGTGACCATGCGTCAGACCGGCGCAGCGGACGAAGTCTTCGACGCGAACCGCGGCGGCTGGTTGGCCGGCCCGAAATGAAAGAACCGGCCCATCGCGCGTTGCGATCGACCGGTCCCGCTTTGCAATAGATGGTACCGGGAGGGGGACTCGAACCCTCGACCCCTGGATCCACAATCCAGTGCTCTAACCAACTGAGCTATCCCGGCAGCGTGGGCGCAAGAAAGGGGCTTGCATCGCCCAAACTCAAAAAGGAAGTATACGAAACAGATGCCATTCCAGTCAAAAATCGGAGTCGAATGACGTCCATTAGAACGATACGGAATGCGCATTCCGGCCGAGGAACTCTAATCTGATGCATCCGGTTCACGCGACGATTACACGGTGGGTCTTTGTCGGTGAGGCGCCGATTTTCGCTACCGTAGGCGCGCGGGCCGAGGCGCGGATTGATTGGCTGCAGACCGCCCATGCCGACGGCAGGCACAACGCGTTCACCGACCTCATCCGCTCGAACGACACGTATTACTTGTGCTTTCGCCATGGCGAAACGCAAATGTCGATGGATGGGGAGATCCGGGTGATGACGAGCACGGACATGAGGACGTGACCGCCGAACGTGACGCTGAAGACCTTCGGCGACGATTGGGATCCGCATCTTGTCGCGACGGACGACACTTTGTACGTCTACTTCGGCACATGGAACTTGAAACACGCGCACGATCATGGATTGCCGGACCGCGGGTCGGTGCGGGCGTATTTTGCATCGACGACGGATGGGACGTCGTGGTCGAAGATTCAGGGCGTATACGAAGACGGATTCCGGTTGTGGCGCATGCGGCACCATGAAGGCGCGTTTTACAGCGCGGCGTATACGGCGTCACGGCCGCGGCCCTCCTTCCGCGAAACGAGGCTCGTGCGCTCGACGGATGGGCTCGACTGGGAGCTTGTGACCACCGTCACAAAAGAGCGCATGGCGGGCGCAGCGGACATCCTCTGGCGGCCTGATGGTGAAGTGTGGCTGCTGTCGCGCACGGGTGATGAGGCGGGCGACGCGGTGTCGTTTCAAAGCGACCCGACGATGGTGCAGTGGACTCCACGAGACACCGGCGTGCGCATTCACTCGCCCGTTTTCGCGACGTGGAATGATCGCGTGTTCGTGGCGGGGAGCGAATACCGCGCCGAGAACGACAACACGAAAATCTGGGAACTGATCGACAACAAGGTGACCGAAGTGATTGGACTGCCCGGCAAGGGAGATGCGGCCTACCCCGGATTTTTCACACCCGCGGGCAATGAAGGATACCACTTCGTGCGGCAGATACCTTTATGCAGCGACAGGGAAAACGGGCTGTTGGTGTGAAAAATCCTCACCCGATTGACTTCTATGCTATCTCCCGAGCATTTCTCACCAGTCGCTCCCGTCATCGCGATCGACTGGTGAGAAATGCGGGCTACCCCGGTTTTATCCCCGATCCGAGCGTGCCGAAAGACGCTGCGCCGGCGTTCTTCGTGAGTTGGTATTCACAGCATGATACGGATTCCGCGGAGAACCGGCACGCCGCGAATGTGTACGTCGCGCGGGTGGTGATCGAGTGAGAACAATGATGCGACGCAGGGAGTCAACCGCTTGACGGGCACTGGAATTCGTCTTGCGAGACGGCCGAGGCGTCGCTATGCCTTCTTCACTCGGGGGCCGTCGGCCGTGTCTTCCACGATCCAGCCGTCCGCGGCCAACTGATCGCGGATCTCGTCGCCGCGCTTGAAATCCTTGGCGCGGCGCGCTTGTTGGCGCTCTTTAACAAGATCGAGGACATTCTGGGGGATATCCTGCCTTTCGCCGCCGAAAAGCCCGGTGACGGCGTCGAGCCGATCGAGCAGCGCCAGCGCTTCCTGAGCGCCGGCTGTGCCCAGCGCGTTTCGATCGATCAGGCGGTTCACGTCGCGGATGAACTCGAACACGACGCCGATCGCGCCGGAAATGTTGAGATCGTCGTCGAGCGCCTCGCCGAAGGCCGCCTCACATTTTGCCGCGGCATCGCCGAGACCGTCGCCCTGCCCGCGCACATCGGCCAGTCGCATGCGGAAGTCGCGCACGCGCCGGAGCGATTCGCCGGCGGCTTCCAGCGCGTCCATCGTGAAGTTGCTGGGCTGCCGGTAGTGCGTCGAGATCAGCGCCCAGCGAATCGCCCTGGGGTCGTGTCCCATTGCGGTGAGATCGCGCAGCGTGTAAATGTTGCCAAGCGACTTCGACATCTTGCGCCCGTCGACAAATAGGTGCGCGCTGTGCAGCCAGTATCGCACGAACGGCCTGGCCCCCGTCGCCGCTTCGCTCTGGGCGATTTCGTTCTCGTGGTGCGGGAACATGTTGTCGATGCCGCCGCAGTGAATGTCGAAAGACTCGCCGAGGTATTTCATGCTCATGCACGAGCACTCGATGTGCCACCCCGGCCGGCCCTTGCCGAGTTCGGTTTCCCAAAAGATGTCGCCGTCGTCCTCGTCGTAGGCTTTCCATAGCGCGAAATCGCGCGCGTCTTCCGTCTCGTATTCGTCGGAGTCCACGCGGCCGCTGGCTCCGGCCTTCAACTCATCAATTTTGAACTTGCTCAACTTACCGTACTCGGGAAAGGTGCTGAGCTTAAAATAAATGCTGCCATCCACCTCGTAGGTGTGGCCTCGCTCTCGTAGTGCCTTGATCATCTCGACCATCTCCGGGATATGGTCCGTCGCGGCGGGATACGCCTCCGCCCGTTCGATGCCGAGCGTGTCGAGGTCCTCGAAGAAGGCCTGAGCGTACCGGCCGGTGAGCGATTTCAGGCTCTCGCCGGTTTCCCGGCAGGCACGGATGATCTTGTCCTCGACATCGGTGAGGTTCATCACGTGCATCACCCTATAACCGCGGTACTTCAAGTGCCGGCGGAGCAAATCTTCGAACAGGAAGGTGCGCAGATTGCCGATATGCGCGAAGTTGTAAACGGTCGGCCCGCAGGTGTACATGCGCACCGTGGGCGGCTCCAGCGGCTCGAACGTTTCCTTGACGCGGGTCAAGGTATTGTAAAAGCGAATCGGCATGAAGTCTCCGTCACAAGGGAAGCCGGATGAATGGGGGCGATCTTAGCGGGTGGGATGGGGACAATCAAACGAAAGCGGATGCGGAGTGATGAATTACCAATGACGAATTACGAATGAGGAATGATGGCCACCGGGCCGAAGGTGCTCGATCTCGTGAACGTACGGCGGCAGTCCCGCACAGCCAAAGTTTTCGAACGGTAATGCGTGGCGGGCCGAGACAATGCTTGCCCGACGCGCGAACTTCATTTTTCTGCCGCGCAGAGTCCTCATATGTTCACTGACGGCGATTCTCTGCTAACAGTTTGTCAGACTTGGCATCGGACAAATGTGTAAGTCGTTATGTATCAATGCTCGTCGCTAGCCCGGATTTTTCACACCCGCGGGCAATGAAGGATACAACTTCGTGCGGCAGATACCTTTATTGAGCGACAGGGCAAAACGAGCTGACGGTGTGAAAAATCATCACCCGATTGACTTTTCTGCTATCTCCTGAGCATTTCTCACCAGTCGCTCCCGTCGTCGGGATCGACCGGTGAGAAATGCGGGCTAGGGTGCGGCGAGAAACTCCCCTGCCCCGCCGGGGCAGGAATGAGAAAACGCAACTGTTTCCACGGGTTGCGCTCCGTCCGACTGTCGTCGGACTCCGCTACACCCGTGGCTACATCCCTCCGCCCCGACGGGGCGGAACGTGGGTCTAGGCAATCCAAAATAGAGCGCCATTGCTATGATTAGACTTACGAGCAAAGTCCGACAAACTGCTAAGTTGAGACGGGAACCAGCTTCAAGTTGGACTTGGAACCAGCTTCAAGTTGGACCTGGAACCGGGTTCAGGTGAAACGGGACGTGGATCCACTTCGGAGCGGGGCGCAGGACGCTAGGGTTCCTCCCCGCCCCAGCGGGGCGCAGGTAAGCAAGTTAGCCCAGAAGAGTCGCGGTCAGGGTTCCTCCCCGCCCCAGCGGGGCGCAGGGTTGGCGGTTTCTCTGATTGGACGAAACTAGAGTACGTTCCTCTTCGCCCCAGCGGGGCGCAGGACCGCTAAACCACAATGGGTGATGGCGAGGAAGTTTCTCCCCGCCCCAGCGGGGCGCAGGACGGTAGCCACGGGTGAAGCGTGGCCGTTCGGCCTCGCGCAACCCGTGGAGCTCGGCAGTTCCATCGAGCGTGCCCCGGTAGGGGCACAGGAGCCCACACGGTGCGCCAACGTCCGCTCCAGGGTGCGGCGAGAAACTCCTCTGCCCCGCCGGGGCAGGAATGAAAAAACGCAACTGTTTCCACGGGTTGCGCGCCGGACGCCGGTCGGCGGGCGCCCCGACCACCCGGGGGAACACCCCCCCCCCCCCCCGGGCGGGACGCGGGGGTGGGCGGGTG
>BTUX01000062.1:0-19748 GCA_045863315.1 Candidatus Hydrogenedentota bacterium
ACCCTTTGTTCTGCCGTTCCGCGCGGCGACGATGCATAACGGTGCGCCCTGTACCATGTTGTATCCTCCAACGCGCGTGAGTGTGAAAAATCCGGACCAGTTCGGAGATTCGAGGAGCTGAAGTTCGTCGCCGAATCCGCCGGGACAGAGCGAAAGAGCCGCGCAAAAAAATTTTTTCCAGAAAAAGTACTTGTTTTTTTTCCAAATGTCTGCTACACATGTATATGGAAAGTGCGAGGCGAACCGGCACGGCAGTCCGCACATCGACAGTTTTAACGGCGACGTGGAGAAGGCGGCGCGTAAGGCAACGCCACTCCAAACCCAAAAATTGAATGTGACTCGGAAGCGCACAATCAGCATGGACGTGCAAAGGCGCGCACAGATCGGCGCGACCGTTCATGCAGCGCTACGATAGCGCCAGACCCGTCCGGGTGTTTACTCGTCGCGCGCTGTCGGCCGCCATCCAATTCATTCCGGCGTTCATTTCATAGGGGACGCGAACGTGGACGACGTTCGCGGACAAGCGGCGGCGTTACGGGTTCCGGGGCAATTCGGTCCCAGGCGCCCAACGGGGTTTTCCGACTACTCGCAGGCTCAGCGGCCCGCTGCACCCGGGCGCGCTGTACGCATACAACCATCCCGGGCCCATTGCCCGATGGTCATATTCTCGCGGGCACCCGTGAGAGTGGGCGTTCGCCCTCGGTGAGGCCACCCGTGGTGGCTGAAGCAGTCCGGGGGAACGCCAGTGGTAGGAGGCAAAAGAAAAGGAGAGTTAGGAATGGCAGCGAAGAAGAAAGCAGCGGCCAAGAAAAAGGCAGCCCCGAAGAAGAAGGCGGCCGCCAAGAAGCCCGCGAAGAAGAAGAAGAAGTAACGACGCTTTCTGAATAACTGAAGGGCTCCGCCGCCCGCGCAACCGCGGGGGCGGCAGCCCGGTCAGTTATCACATTCGCACTTCACGCACGTTAGACTGCCTCGCGGCGCTGACGTGCGTCTTTGTTTTTGACGCTGCTCATTGTTTCGCAGCCGCCAAAACCCTACACTGGCCGGACGAAAGTCCCGCCCCTATTTATGGACGGCGAATAATGGGATGTCAGTTCAGGCGCCATGAAACCAACCGTCAAACGCACAGACCCTTCGATGGTCGAAGTTTTTCTTGCCGAAAAGGCCAAGAAGACAGAGGCCGCACTCGAACACTATCTCGAGACGTGGAACCAGACTCCGCATCGGCTTCTCGACGCGATCCGCTACAGTTTGCTCGCAGGGGGGAAACGTCTGCGTCCGGCGTTGGCGCTGGGCGCCGCCGAACTGGTCGCCGGCGACGATTCCCCCGCCATCCCTGCCGCGTGCGCTATCGAGATGATCCACACCTACTCGCTCATACATGACGATTTGCCGTCGATGGACAACGACGATTTGAGACGGGGCCGGCCGACGTCCCATCGCGTGTTCGGCGAGGCAATGGCCATCCTCGCCGGAGATGCCCTCCTGACGATGGCGTTCGACGTCGCTGCCCAATGCGGGGAACTGAGGGTGATCGCCGAGCTCGCAAGGGCGGCGGGCGTCGAGGGCATGGTCGGCGGACAGGTGATGGACATGGAAAGTGAAAACCAACGGCTCGGCATAGACGAGCTCCGGCAGTTGCACCAGCGTAAGACCGGCGCCCTGATCCGGGTATCGGTTCGAGCGGGAGCCATGCTGGGAGGCGCCAACCGCGCTCAACTCGACGCGCTCACCCGATACGGCGAGTCGGTCGGTCTTGCCTTCCAGATTGCCGACGATATCCTTGACGTCGTCGGCACCGTGGAAGCCATAGGCAAGCCCGTCGGCAGCGACGAATCCCGACACAAGTCCACGTATCCCGCCGCTGTCGGCCTTGACGAGTCTCGTCGGCTCGCCCGTGAAGCGGCACAATCCGCTGTCGAAGCCCTGTCCATCTTCGATGAAAAGGCCGACCCCTTTCGCTCGCTCGCGGCGTACATCATCCAAAGAGACCGTTGAGCGCGCCTCCATGTGACGAACACGCAAGCGCGCCGGCTGCGCGGGGCTATCCCGCATTTCGACGGGAGCGACTGGTGAGA
This sequence comes from Candidatus Hydrogenedentota bacterium, assembly GCA_045863315.1. Classification (GTDB taxonomy): domain Bacteria; phylum Hydrogenedentota; class Hydrogenedentia; order Hydrogenedentales; family SLHB01; genus JABWCD01. The sequence goes on from BTUX01000062.1 coordinate 2,079, forward strand.
AATGCTCTGGAGAAAGCATGTGAGTGATTTGGGAGAGGATTTTTCACACCCACCCTCTGTTCTGCCGTGCCGCGCGGCGACGATGCATAACGGTGCGCACTGTACCATGTTGTATCCTCCAACGCGCGTGGGTGTGAAAAATCCGGACTAACAAAAAAACAAATACACCAAACAAACATTGTGGTGCAGGCATCCTTGCCTGGATTCTCGGCTTACGGGAGGCAGCTAAGATGACCGCACCACAAAGATCGCTCGTTTTTTTTGTTAGAAGCTGTTAAGACAAACAAGATCGCGGCAGGACGACACAGAGGTCTCGACGACGTAGAAAACCTTCCCTGATCGTTGCCGTTCGGCACTGCCGCATGCACCCGGTCCTCGGCCCACGTTGTGCAATTCGTCTTTCCCTGCGCTATTCTGTCGCTTTCGTCAGCGTTGTGAGGGTACGAGGATGAGTACGGTCTCGACCGGAGTGCTGGAATCGCTGTGGATTGACCTGGACGCGCGCGAGGCGCTTCTGCGCCGAATTATCACTGAACGCCTCGTTGAATCCCCTCCGCCCCGCATGGACGGTCACATCGTCGCCACGTACTTCTTTGCGCTGCGGTCGACCCAACTCACCGATGCCGCCGAAGACATCAGCTATCTCGCAACCAGCGGCGTCCACAATCCCCCCGCCGGTTCACTGTTGGACCAATGCTCGGCCAAACCCGCCGGCATCGACCCCTTCGATGCAACCGGCAAGCTCGGTCTCGCCCACGTCGCCATACCGCTCAAAATGATGCAACACCCCGACGGACACATCACCTCGACCGATATCATGCATACGATCGCCGGGGCCGGCGTGTTCGACCTCTACGAACGGCAGGACGCGCGTCTGGTCTCGCTCCAGATTCCCGATCCCATCATCCGGACCTTTCCGGGTCCGGCCTACGGTGCGAAGGATCTTCGTGCCCTGGCCGACTTCCCCGCCGGCGAGCCCGCATTCGGCACCATCCTCAAACCGACTGCCGGAATCACTCCGGAGGAGGTCGAGGCGCTGGTCGAGGAGGCCGCGCAGTGTCCGCTCTTCCTTTTTGTAAAGGAAGACGAAGACCTGTATCCGGACCTCGACTACTCGCCGGTTCGCGAACGGGCGCGCCGGGCCATGGCGGCAATCGAGCGGGTCCGGGACAAGCGCGGCGGCCGTGGCATCATCTTCGCCCCACACATCACTGGATCTCCGCATGAAATCCTCGACACGGTGTTTGCCGTGCTCGAACACGGCGTCACCGGTGTCATGTTCAGCGAAACCTTCGCAACCGGCGCCGTGCGCATGGTCCGCGAAGCCACCCGGTCACTGCCGAATCCACCTGCGATTTACGGCCATAACGCCGGCATCGGCGTCAAGACCCGCGCCATCTGGCGGGAAGTCATCGACCTGCTCGCGAGGCTTGACGGCATCGACTTTCGGCAGACCGCGCCGCTGAAATCCGGCGATCCGTTTCTGCGCCCATACGGCGAGGAGTGGCGCGCGTCCGAGTCAACGCTTTCCATGTCCTTGCCCGGGATTAAACCCACCATGATCGTACGCGCGGGGGGACTGGACCAGGGTAACATCGGAATGAACCTCGACGACGTCACGGCGCGCAACCTTACAGAGAGCGTCATTTTTCTCGCCGGCTCGGCCATCAATTCGATCAAGGACAAGGACGGCAGGCCCAATCCAAGACTGGGAGCGCAGGCGATGCTCCAGGCGATCGAGGCGCACAAGGCCGGTGCGTTGCGCGACGTGGACCGCGAACGGCAGGTCCCCGCGCTCCTCGCGTTTGCGGCCAAGAACGGACTGGACGCACTCTCCATCGCGCTTCGACAACGATATCCGGGGGTCGCGTGATACAAAAGGAAGATCGCCTGCTTCGCGTGGGAGTCCTGGGTTGCGGTCCCATCGCGCAAATCGCCCATTTTGATGCCTGCCGAAAGGCGCGAAACGTCGAGCTATATGCCATCTGCGACTTCGCGCCGGACCTCGTACAGCGCATGGCGGCCATCCACGGGCCGTGCGCTGCCTACCAGCGCTTCGATGATATGCTCGCCGATCCGCGGGTCGAAGCGGTCCTCATCGCCACGGCGGACCAGTTCCACGTGCCGTTGTGCATGCAGGCGCTGGAGGCGGGCAAACACGTCCTGGTCGAGAAGCCGCTGGGGGTCAACATCGAGGAAACCGAAACCCTGCGCCGGCACGTTCTGGAACGCCAGAAGTCCGGTCGTCTGGTATTCCAGGTTGGTCATAACCGTCGGTTCGACCCCGGCGTTTCGTTTGCTCGCCGCTTCATTCGCGACGAGATCGGACGGCTTATGGCGTACAAGGCCTGGTACTGCGACTCGACAGAACGCTACACCATGACGGACAATCTCCAGCCTATTCCGATTTCAAGCAGCGCTGCAAAGAGGCCCGAAGGCAATCCCAAAGCCGACAAACGCCGCTACTTCATGCTTACGCACGGAAGTCATCTTGTCGATACAGCGCGGTTCCTCGCTGGACCAGTGGAATCCGTGACGGCGCGGCTGGTCGAACGGTTCGATGCGTACTGCTGGTTTGTTCTGGTCGACTTTGCCAGCGGCGCCGTCGGCCATCTCGATCTGACGGTCCCTCTCCGCGGCGATTTCCAGGAAGGTTTTCAAATCTATGGCGAGTTCGGAAGCGTGTACGGTCGTATTCCCCTGCCGTGGTACCACAAGTGCGGCGAGGTCGAGTGCTTTTCCGTCAAGGACCGCACCTATCGCCGGGTCCTGGGGGAAGACGCGTACACGTACAAGCTCCAGTTGGAGGGTTTTGCGGACGCGATCTTGCACGGCAAACCTCAGCAGGGAACCACCGTCGACGAGGGCGTACATGCCATGCGCGCGATGGTCGCGATCGCACGGTCCGTCGAATCGGGAATGCCCGTTCAACTCCAGGACGTAACCGGCGGAGTGTGAGCCGTGCACGTCGGCATATTTGCCAAGACTTTTTTGCGGGACACGCTCGAAGACGTGCTCGACGCCGTGGCGTCCCATGAGATTCACTCTATTCAATTCAACATGGCATGTGCCGGACTACCGAGCATGCCGGACTCAATTGACGTCGACCTCCGAACCCGCATTCGAGACGCCATGCGGCAAAGGGGACTCACAATGTCCGCCGTGTCCGGCACCTTCAACATGATTCACCCCGATCCGCACCAGCGGCAAATTGGGCTCCGTCGTCTCGAAGCGCTGGCCCAGGCATGCTCGGACATGGGGACAGGCCTCATCACGCTCTGCACCGGCACGCGCGACCCGGAGAACATGTGGCGTCATCACCCCGACAACGTCTCCCCGGCGGCGTGGAACGATCTGTGCGGCTCGATGGAATGCGCGATCGAAATCGCCGAACGAAATCGCGTCACGCTGGCCATCGAGCCGGAAGTCTCGAACGTAGTCGATTCCGCCTCAAAAGCCAGGCGACTGCTTGACGAGATGGGCTCGCCGATGCTGCGCGTCGTTATTGACGGTGCCAACCTGTTTCACGTGGGCGAGCTTCCTCGCATGCGCGAAGTCCTGAGCGAGGCCTTCGACCTGTTGGGCGACGCCATTGTACTAGCGCACGCGAAAGACCTCGGCCGGGACGGGGAGGCCGGGCACGAGGCGGCCGGAATGGGCGCGCTCGATTACGACCATTATATAACCCTTTTAAATTCAATAGGTTACAACGGCCCTCTGATCCTGCACGGTCTCCGGGAGGAGCAGGTCTCTTCATGCGTCCGGTTCCTCCTCTCCAAGGTCGGCTGATGCCATACTTCGAGTGGGACAACATCCGATTCCACTACGTCGATGAAGGCGACGGTACGCCATTCGTGTTTCAACACGGTCTAGGCGGGGACCTGTCGCAGCCCTGCGGGTTCTTCTCGGAAGGCCACGATGGGGTCCGTCTGATCTCCATGGATTGCCGGGCGCACGGCGAAACGCGCCCTCTCGGCCCATTGGACAAAATCTCGATGGCTGCCTTCGCGGATGATGTCGTCGCGCTTTTGGATCATCTCCACGTCGAAGCGGCCGTCATCGGCGGTATATCAATGGGGGCCGCCATGTCGCTGAATCTCGCGTTGCGGAATCCATCGCGCGTTGTGGGCCTGGTGCTTCAACGTCCGGCGTGGCTGGATGCTCCGCTGCCGGATCATCTGAGTTCAATGGTGTATATCGGTCAACTTATCCGCGGACACGGGGCGGCCAAGGGCCTCGAACTATTCAAAGACTCCGAAATCTACGCCCGCCTTCGCCGTGAATCGCCCGATGTTGCGGCGTCCGCGCTCGCGCAGTTCAAACACCCCCGGGCCGAGGAAACCGTCGTCAAGCTCGAACGCATACCTCGCGATGCGCCGTGTGAGTACCGCGCGTGGACGAGACTCAGGCTGCCGACGCTGGTGTTGGCCAATCGAAGCGACCCCGTCCACCCTTTCGAGTACGGCGAGATCCTGGCCCGCGAGATTCCCGGCGCGATATTTCGGGAAATCGCACCCAAATCGATCAGCGTCGACGCGCACTATGCCGATGTCCGCCGAGAGATTCTCGGTTTCATCAAGACGCTCCGCGACACCTGACGCCGGAGTTTCCGCTTTCGCCCCGACCTTGCCGGCCAGCGGACGCGAGAAGCCTTGAGACCGGCGGCCCGCGCCGCGGGCCCTGTTCATGGGCCGGCTCGGCCGTTTACAATTGCCGAAACCGTGAACGCTCCCGTTCGCGTGAATACGTCAATCCGGGCCAGCGCCAGGAAAGGACAGCCCATGCTGAAATGTTCGACCTCGTTGTGGTCGGCCGACCTCACCAATCTCGAATCGGAAATCAAGCGGGTTGAACCGTACTCCGAACGGTTTCACATCGACGTCGCGGACGGCCACTACACTCCGACGATGTTGTTCTTCCCGGACCTCGTAAAGGCCATGCGCCGACACACGGAAAAACCTTTCGAGGTCCATCTGATGACGACGCACCCCCTCGCCTGGATTGACCCCTTTGTGGAAGCGGGCGCGGACGGATTCATCGTTTACCTCGACTCGCAACAGGATGCCCGGACGATCGTGGACGCGATCAAGTCACAAGGGAAATTTGTCGGCATCTCACTTTCGCTGGACCAGCCCCTGGATCTGCTCGGACCGTTCTGGGGCGATCTGACGGTCGTTTGCCTGCTCGGGACTCGAATCGGGATCAAAGGCGCTGAGATGGATCCCTCAGTGCCGGATCGCATCCGGCAGGCCCGGCAAATCATTTCGTCCCGGGGCCTGACCGCCGAAATCGAGGCGGACGGGGGAATACGGCGGCATACCGTGCCTCTGATACACGCCGCCGGCGCGGATTACATAGTACCCGGCTCGCTGATGTTCGGCGAGGATCCCGCGACCATGCGAGCATGGCTGGCATCGCTGTAAACCCGATGCCGCCGACATTCCGAGGTCTGACCACAGGGAAGGCGCCCGCTTCATGAACCGCACCCCAAAAGTCCTGCTGGTGTTCGCCCTCGTCGTTTGCCTTTTCATCATTGCCGGCGCCGTCGGCATTGCGCTGAGTATCGCGCAGCGGCCGTCCGCGCCCAAGGCCGAGGTCATCACGCGGAATACGTTGCAGGAAGCGGAACGGGCCCACAGCGCGCACCGCCAATCCGTCGAAACCGCGCGAGCGGAACTGTCTCCGAAACTCGGCATTCCGGAGGACTGGTCGTTCGACGCCGCGTTCGAGGAGTGGAGCAAGGGCCGGTACGAGGTACTCGGCGACTTCATGACGCGCTATCTCGCCGAAAGCGGGACCGCGTCGGCGTCAGCGGTGGCTGACCTCGCGCGCGCCATTGAGTCAAGAAACGAGATCGACGCATTCACCGCGCAATTTCATCCGGGGCAGCACGGGACGGACGGGGTCCTGCGCAATCTCGAGGAATTCCTGCGGACCTCGGAGGACTTGAAATGGGCCGCGGTGGCAATGCGGAACCGACTCTACTTCCATGAATACGAACTGGACGCAAGCTACTACGACGATCAATTTGTGCTCGGCACGGGGCGCCAGAACCTCACCCGCGCGCTCGCAACACGCGCCGTCTTCGAGGCCCGGGCCGGCGAATGCCAACAGGCCCTGGATACGTTTGCCGCGTTGGCGGAGTTCGCGCTGCAAGTCGGCGAAGAGCCCTATCTCGCGAACATCAGCGTTCGCTGCACGATCGAAGAGATCGCGGATTACGCGCTGTGGATCATCTTCGATTCCTGCGAACTCGACGAGGCGGCACTGGCCCCGGTCCGGTCACTCATCGAGCGCAGGAAGGACGCGAGCGTCTTGTACGCCAGAATCAGGGAAGATGCCGCGCTCTACGACGTGCGCGAGTATTTTTGGGACGACGTTGACGATTCGCTGGATCCGGTCAGCCGGTGGATGCTCTCGCTCGCCAGACCGAACTTCTCCCAGGGGATCACCGCCGCCGCGGACCGGTTGATCTCGCTGCTGGAAAGGCCCTACCACGAAATGAGAGACGCAATCGAAAACGTATACGACGACCCAAACTACGGTCACGGGGTGTCGTTTTTCCTTGAATCCGCCAATGACACCGTCCGCGACCATCTGCGCAGCGCACTGACCGCCGAGGCGTTGCGCGTTGCCATCGCACTGAAACGGCACAAGGCGGCGAACGGGACCTATCCCGACTCTCTGGACGCTCTGATTCCCGCGGCTCTCGATGCGGTTCCCCTCGATATGGCGACGGGCGAACCCGTCAAGTACGTGGTGTTGGACGAGGGGTTTCTGCTGTTGCCCCCGCTCGACCCGGAACACTATTACGAAGGCGGGGTATACACGGAATTGCACACGGTCCTCTGGCGCGCAATGAGGTAGCGCGGGTCGGCAACGAGTGCGGGGTAGTACCCATGCGGGGTAGTACCCTATTGCAAGATTGGAGAGAATGTGCTATACAAAACACCAGCGACGCCGGCGTCGGCGGCGTCGAAATATGTGCAAGACTGACTGAGAGAACAGACCGGTTCGAGATTTCCCATCAGCCATAAACTTCCTGCTACCGACGCTCCCTTTCGAGCCCTACCCGCTTAGGCGACCCCGTTGGTTCCGCTCGTGAGAGCATCAACAACAAGGAGAATACCATGAACATCTACGTCGGCAACCTGTCCTACCAGGCATCCGAGGACGATCTGCGCGAAGCCTTCTCCGCGCACGGCACCGTCACCTCGGTGAGCATCATCATGGACAGGGCCACCGGCCAGTCTCGCGGATTCGGGTTTGTCGAGATGGCCAGCAAGGCCGAAGGTGAAGCCGCCATCGAGGCGCTGAACGGCAAGGAACTTCGCGGCCGGGCGCTACGCATTAACGAGGCGAGACCCCGCGAGGAACGGGCGCCGCGCCGCGAGTTTCGCAACCGCTCCTACTGACGCGGACGAGTTCCCTGCGGCCGCTTAGAGGTAGAGCCGCGTCAGCTCGGACTTCAAATAGTCGAACGCCGAATCGACGCTGTCGGCGTAGTGGAACAGATCGAGATCCGACTTCGAGATCATGCCCCATTTGACCAGCGCGTCGAAATCGATCACATCTCTCCAGTATGCCCGTCCGAAAACGACGACGGGCATTTCTTTTGCCGTCTTCCGCGTCTGAATCAAGGTCAGGACTTCAAACAACTCGTCCATTGTGCCGAAGCCGCCGGGAAACGCCACCAACGCCTTCGCCAGATACGCGAACCAGAACTTGCGGATAAAGAAATAGTGGAAGTCGAACGCCAACTCGGGGGATTGATACGGATTCGAGACTTGTTCAAAAGGCAGGCTGATGTTCAACCCGATTGATGGTCCTCCGGCCCGGGACGCGCCAAGATTGGCGGCCTCCATGATGCCCGGCCCGCCCCCGCTGCACACGATGAAGCGCCGGCCCGTGTCCCGCAGCGATTTCGACCATGCGGTCAGTCGTTCCGCCAGCAACGCCGCGTCCTCGTAATATTGGGACATTTCGACCGCGCGCTTTGCTGTTTCGACCGCGGTCCGATGCTTTTCTGATTGCTCCCGGTGCTCGCGCAAACTCCGTTGAGCGGCCTCGAGTTGGGCGCGGGCGGCGTCGCGCGGCTGGATGCGCGCCGATCCGAAGAAGACGATGGTGTCTTTCACGCGAAGCTTGCGGAAGCGCGCACTGGGCTCGGTAAACTCGCACAACACGCGAATCGCACGCGCATCGGGACTGTTCAAGAAGTTCAGGTTCTTGTATGCCTTTTCCGGCCATTTGCCTCCCGGCACGCCCGACGATGTGATGACGCGCGAATTGCTTTTGCGGCGCTTCCCGTTCGGCACGAATGGGTCCCCTCTTGATCCATTTGGATACGACGGCGATGCAGTACGTTCGATCTGTGCCGATAACCTTATCATGCGCGTCGTGCTTCGTGCGAAATCACCCCCCGCTTATTTTCGTGCGCAATCCTCTTGACGAAATGCCGATCGGCGTATACAATAGCGATAGACGCGATTCGCCGATTATATCTGCGTGGCAGCGCTCAACCCGGCACGCCTAAAGCGTGGCGCGGTCGTCGGGCCGAGTTCCGGGTTCATGATGCGCGCCAAAAGGGATGTGACCGGCGAGTCGCGTGTGCCTCCATGCGGAGGGACGCGGGATGTCTGTGGTTGCGGGCAGCGTGAATCCCGAGTAAGGTACATGCTGTCCAAATTCCTTCCGGTCATGCCTTGGATTCCCGCCGCAAATGCGCGAAGCCGTGAAGGCGGGCGCGCAGCAGCGCGGCGTGGGGGCTGAGCGGTATTCGACTTCCGATCCGAATACGCGCGTTCATGTGGCGCGGCACCGGGCAAGCGCTCCATCGAGGATCTCGAGTGCGCGATCCATTTCATCCTTCGTGATTGTCAGCGGGGGCGTGAGCGTCAATATGTTTCCCATCGTAATCTTGAAGCTCAACCCGTTGCTGAGCGCGTCGTAAAGGGCGTTTTCCGCTTCGACCGTGGCGCGCTCACGGGTTTCCCGGTCCGTTACCAGTTCGACGCCCATGAGCAAACCCAGTCCTCGCGCGTCGCCGACGATGGAATGCCGGTCCGCCAGATCGCGAAGGCGGCCGATACTGTATGATCCGAGTTCCGCGGCGTGGTCCAGCAGACCTTCGTCCTCGATGTACTCGATTGCAGCAAGACCGGCCGCGCACGCCACGGGATTCTTCTCGTGCGTGTAATGGCCGAGTGCGCGGTCGGGCGCGAGGTCAAGGTCCTCTCGCGCGATAAGGGCGGCCAGCGGGAACACGCCGCCCCCCAGTCCTTTTCCAATTACGATCATGTCGGGGACGATGTCGTAGTGTTCGCAGGCGAACATTTTGCCGGTGCGGCCGAGACAGGTTGGTATTTCGTCGAGTATCAGCAGTGCGCCGTGTTTGTCGCAGGCCCGGCGCACCATTTCCCAATACGGTTTTGGCGGGATGAACGGCGTGCTGCGCACTGTTTCGGCAATGACCGCGGCGACGTCGCCCTCTTTGTCGAGCACGTATTCGATGTACTCGGCGCACTTGAGGGAACACTCGCGACCGCAATCCCAGGGGCAGTGCGCGGGGTCCGGAGGCGGGACGTGTTCGGCGCCGGGGAGGAGCGGGCCGATACCGCTGCGAAACATCGCCTCGCCGCCGATCGAAACGGCATCAAGCGATGCGCCGTGGAATGAATCCCACATCGAGATCGTCTTGAACCGACCGGTGGCGACGCGGGCGAGTTTGAGCGCCATGCCGATTGCGCTTGTACCGCCCGGCGCGAACAGCACTTTGTTCAGGTTGCCCGGCGCAAGGTCGGCCAGTTTACGCGCCAGCGCGATCGACGCTTCGTTTGTGTACCGGCGCGGACAAAACGGCAGGGCGTCGAGTTGACGGCGGACCGCTTCCAACACGCGGGCGTTCCCATATCCCACTTGGTGCACGTTGTTGCCGTGAAAATCCATGATGCGGCGGCCCTCGGCATCTTCCAGAAAGATGCCGTCGCAGCCGCGCAAGGCATTCAGGCACGGAGTCGAAAGCGACTGATGCAGGAAGTACTTCGCGTCTTCTTCGAGCAGACGTTTGGCGTTGGAACCGATATGACGGCGGACCCACTGCTCGCGGCGTGGCGACAAGTTCAGATCGCCCTCGGAACGCAGGCGGTCAATCGGCTCGCCCGGCTTCGTCATCGGCCCCCGCGGTCCTCGACTGTCTCGCGACCATGTTGTGATCCACCTACCCTCATTTGAGAGCGGCCAGTCGGACAAGCGCCAACCGATGGGTGGGGAGCCGCGAAAGCACCGCGCGGTAGGCCGAAACCGCCGCTGCGTCGTTCTCGTTCAATTCGTGTTGAACGCCCTCGTAAAAGGGCAGATCCGGGTCGGCAGCCCCCTTGTTGCGCGCGGCGTCGAACGCGCCAAATGCCTCGTCCCACAGGCCAATTACGAATAACTCCCGGCCCGCCCGCGCCTCTTCGTCCGCGCTCGACCCGGTTCGGATACGGGATTCCACTTCCGCGCGCTCGGAGATTTTTCCTTTCCAGAACTTGGCAAAGTGCTTTTGGGCCACGACGATGTCGCCGTCGTCGAGGGCGAGTTGGCCCAGCCATTGCTCGATTTCGCGGGGCGCGCCACGGCGGGCCTGCGCGGACTGAAGAAGGCCTCCGACTGCGGAGCCATACCCCAGCAAGATGCGATACTGTGCCTGGGCGAGCGTGGAATTGTCCTTGGACGCCTTCATGGCCTGCTCCAGCGCCTCGTTAATACCGGGCATGCCGAGCAGACGCGGGCCCATCGTTCCAATGGCCTCGGCGACGATCCCGGGGTCGGTGGCAAGCGAGTCCATCAACGCCGTCCGGCTCTCGTACGGGCTTTGCAGGTACAGCGCATCGGCCCGGTGCAGCAACTGCCGCGCGGCGTGCCGCACAGTCATCGCGACGCCGTACTGGCGGGTCGTGGCAAGCAGCACAGCGGCTGCCACGGCAACCGCCAACCACAGCACGACATTGTAGGCAATGTAACGTTGAAGCGTCCCCGGGCCCATATTCAATACGCCTGATCCAGGTGCAGCACGACCGGCACCGTGCGAAAAAGGATCTTGATGTCAAACCAAAGCGACCATTGTTGGATGTACGCAATATCGAGTTGGACCATTTGATCGAACGACAGTCGGCTTCTTCCGCTGACTTGCCACAAACCGGTAATTCCCGGCCGGATGTGCAGCCGTTTGAGATGCCATTCCTGATACTCGTCGACTTCGTAGGGAATGGGAGGGCGCGGCCCCACCAGGCTCATTTCTCCGCGCAGCACGTTGATCAGTTGGGGCAGTTCGTCAATGCTGGTTTTTCGAATGAATTTGCCGAGCTTGGTGATGCGCGGATCGTCGACGATCTTGTACACGGGATTGCCGTTCTCATCGACCGCATGCGCCGAACCGCCCTTGATCAATTGCCTGAGGTACTCCTGATGCGCGCTCTCGTCGCCGCCCGTCTTCATGGACCGGAATTTCAGGATGCGGAACGTCCTTCCGTTCAGGCCGACACGTTCCTGCACGAAGAATACCGGGCCTTTCGAGTCCAGCTTGATCAGGACCGCCGTGAGCAGCAGCACCGGCGAAAGAACCAGCAACGCTGAAAGCGAGACGGCGATATCCATCGCGCGCTTGAGGAACTGCGAGGTCGTGGTGTATAGGCCCAGGTTCTCGATGTGCAGCAACTCAACCCCGCCCAAATTCTCAGAGCGGGCGCTGGTGTGGAAGAAAGCCTGAAACGGCGTCACCATTTTCAGCCGCACTCCCATCTTCCAGCAAGTCTGAGCGGCCATCAGCCGTTGCTCCGTGGACAGCATTGCGGGATCGATGGCAAGGATGACTTCATTGAGATTGTGTTTGTTGATCAGTCCTGGGAGGTCTTGGAGTACGCCCAGTGTGCACTGATCAGACTGCGGGTCCCCCTCGACCCTGATGATACCGGCGAGGTCGTATTCGTTGGACGGCGAGTCAATTGCGCGCAAGAGGGCGTCGTTCCCGTCCTCGCCCTGCACGACCGCCACGCGCGTCCGGCCTACCCCGACCGCGTGGAGACAAAGCAACGCGATCAACGTGGCCGAGTGGTAGAGCAGCACGCCGAAGTATATGAGCATGGCCGCGAAAAAAAAGAAGAGGTTCTCGGCGAACGCGCCGGCGGGCGCCCCGCCCCCGCGATAGGTGTAGGCCGACACCAACAGAATGCCGGTGCTCAGCGCCACCCCCTTGAAAATCGTCCACGCGCCCTCAAAGGGCCGGGTATCGCCGTGTTGGGGCCGGTAGAGGCGCATCCATTGGAACACGAGCAAGAAAACCACCGGCGCCACCACGACGACCGGCACGTAGGGCGTAAACTCCGGCGCGCGCAGGACCGCTAGAAAATGCCGCGGAAGAGTCGCCAAAGTCCACTGGACCGGCGCCATGGATGCCGGCCAACTGTTCACCATCAAGTAGGCCAGGGGTATGGACGCCGCGACGACGACGGCCTCGCCCGCCACCTGGACTGCGGTGAGATAGGCCTGCTTGCGTCGGCGACCAAGGGGACCAACCCATGCAAATGCGTCAAGGTCTGGACTTGAGTCGGACTTGGACTCCACGACCCTGCGCGAAATGTCTATGTCGCCGGCGTTCGAAGACATGATCTTGATAGGGCTATCCCGGTAAACCGTTATTGTGTCCCAAGATGGGCACGGCTGTCCAGAGCCTGCCCTATTCGGGATAGGAGTGTGGGACCCGCGGGTCGCGCCACGCGCCTGTATCGGACGTACCTGTCAGCGCGAAGTGTCGCGTTCAAACTCGAGGATGGCCTCGGCCACCGCCTTGACCTGCTCCTCGGTCAGGTGGGGGTGCATCGGCAGAGAAAGAAGCCGTTTCGCGACGCGGGACGTGATTGGCGCGCCGTCAGGAACGGTGCGAACGCCTTGGTAAGCCTGTTGTTCGTGAATGGGCACAGGGTAGTGAATCCCGCAGTAGATTTGCCTTTCGGCGAGGAATTGGAGGAGGTCGTCGCGCCGGTCGTGTTGAATGACATAGAGGTGCCATACGGGTTCGACGCCGCTCAGTACCGTAGGTAGCGCGCAGTCGGTGTTTTGCAGCAACTCCGTATAACGGCCCGCGAAATGCCGCCGGCGCGCGTTCCAGTCGTCGAGGTGCCGCAGCTTCACCTTGAGCACCGCCGCCTGCATGGTCTGCAGGCGGCTGTTGTACCCGATGACGGGGTGAATATACTTCTCGCTTTGGCCGACATTGCGCAGCACCCGAACTTTTTCCGCGAGCGAATCGTCATTCGTGACGATCGCCCCTCCTTCGCCGTAGGACCCGAGGTTCTTGCCGGGGTAGAAGCTGAAGCACGCCATCGCGCCGAAGCCCCCCACCCTCGTCGACTTGTACGTTGCGCCGTGCGCTTGGGCCGCGTCTTCGACAACGAGCAGGTTGCGGTTTCGGGCGAAATCGAGTATGGGACCCATGTCGGCGGGTTGGCCGTACAGATGCACCGCGATGATCGCCTTGGTGCGCGGGGTGATCGCCCCCTCCAACAAGGAGGGGTCCAGGTTATACGTCGTGGGATCAATGTCCACGAGTACCGGAGTCGCCCCGGCGTGCGCGATTCCGTTTACCGTCGCGATGAAGGTGTTGGCGGCCGTGATGACCTCGTCGCCGGGACCGACATCGAGCGCGCGCATGGCAAGCGTCAACGCATCCGCGCCGGAGGCTACGCCGACACAATGTCTCGACCCGCAGTACGCGGCGAACGCATCCTCGAACTCCTTCACAGCGGGACCGAGGACAAAGCTGGCCGTGCTCATGACTTTGTCGAGTTCGGCGTGGATTTCGTCCCTGATGGACTGGTGCTGCGAGACGAGGTCGACGAAATGGACTTTCACCTTGGTTCCTTACGTTTGTTGCGACACAAGCATGTCTTGCCGGGCAAATCAAGGCCGCCTATGCGAGGTCTTTTGATTTCCCGTTCCTTTGCATACGGGGCCGGTCTAGGGGACCCCAAGTCTTCCTTATGTGTTGGTCTGTGTCAAGTCATCGATGCAATCCGAATTTGCAGACCTACCAGCAGATACCCCGGTAGTCTCCGAGCAGGGGCGGTTCACCCTTGAACAAGCGGACCAGATCGACGACCGTTTTGTCCTTTCCGTATTTTTCGAGAGCGCCGGCGAATGCGCTGCTATTCGCCCCGATAATGACGACCTCCGCATCCTGAACCGCCGTATGGAGATCCTCGACAAGGAGTTCGGAGATGTGCGGCAATTTTTGCTCGATGTAAGCCTTATTCCCACCGCGTATGCGCGCAAGGGAGACGTTCTCATCGTACACGCGCATGCGGCAGCCCTTGCCGAGAAGTCGCTCGACGAGCTCCACGAGTGGGCTCTCGCGCAGGTCGTCCGTGCCGGGTTTGAAACTGAGGCCCAGCATGGCGATGTTCCGTTTTCCATACGAGAGCACGAGGTCGACCGTGCGCTTAATGTGAAGCTCGTTGCTGACGGACAGGCTCTGCAGCATCGGCAACTCGACATTCTCCGAGCGCGCGAGATGCAAGACGGCGCGGAGGTCTTTGGGCAGGCACGATCCGCCGTAGGCGAAACCCGGCATGAGATACGCCGGCGAGATATTGAGTTTGCGGTCTTCACAAAAGATGTGCATGACCTCGTGACTGTCAATGCCGAGCGCGGCGCATAGCCGGCCGATCTCGTTGCCAAACACGACTTTCATCGCGTGGAAGCAGTTGTCTGCGTACTTGACCATTTCGGCGGCCCGGATGGATGTGACGAACAGCGGCGCGTCAAAACCTTTGTACAGTTCGGACAACACCTTGGCGGAGCGTTCATCCTCCGCGCCGATGACGATCTTCGGCGGCTCGCGGAAGTCTTTGACGGAAGAACCCTCTCGCAGGAACTCGGGGTGAAAACAAACGCCGAACGCTTCGTCAAAGAGGTCTTTACCCGACGTCTCTTCCAAGGCAGGAATGACAATCTTGTGAACCGTTCCGGGCAGAACCGTGCTTCGTACGACGACGAGGTGGTAGCCGGACTTGATTCCGATGGCCGCGCCGATTTGTTCGGCGACCCGCTTGACGTACGTCGTATCGAGTCCGCCGGCATCCGTCGAGGGCGTACCTACACAGATGAACGAGACGTCGGATGCGGTGACCGCTTCCGCGACGTGCGTCGTGGCGCGGAGCCTGCCGGATTTCACCATATTGGCGGTGAGATCGGCGATTAGCTCTTCAACAATGGGGCTCTCGCCGCGGTTGATGAGATCGACTTTGAACGCGTCGACGTCGACGCCGATGACGTCGTGGCCGCGTTCTGCTAGACACGCGCCGGTGACGGCGCCGACGTAGCCTAAACCAAAAACACTGATGCGCATGGCGGTACCTGTGAACTGAAACTATATCTTCCCGAAGTCCCGTTCAGAAGGGACTTGAAAGACCGAGTGATCGACGGCGGGATTGCTGCAATACGGAGACGCCCTTGACAATCCCGTTCTTTCACGCGGATCATGCCAGAAAGCTTTCCAATTCTTGTTTTGCCGTTTGCCACCGCTGCTGCCTAATCCTCTTCAGTTCCGCGATTTCGTTGATGTATCGGTCGTAGTTGCGTCGCACCTCTTCGATCCCCGCCTGAATCCCGTTCGCAGTATTGTCCACGTGGACGGTCCCCCGGCTGAAGATTTCGCGGAGCACCGGCCAGTCCGACGTAATCAAAGGCTTGCCCACCGTAACGGCTTCGCTGCCGCCGCGCTGCATGGTGAAATCGCGCGTCGTCAGCACCAGTATCGCAGAAACGCCGCGGAGAAGTCCCGCGTAGGCCTCATCGCTCAAATAGCCCGTGAGAGTGACGTTCTCCGGCTTGGCGCGGCGGATTTCGTCCGTCGCTTTCTTGTCGTTCCCGGTGACGTACACGCGAATGTCGGGCAGCGTGCGCGCCGCTTCGAAGACCTCCAGGATCGGCTCGTCGTTCGCGTAGGTGCAGCAAAAGCACACGGTGAACCGATCGGGCTCGACTTCGTAAGTCCCGCCGGGCATTTCGTAGGGAATATCACTGACGACGACGGCGCGGCCGCCCATGGATTCGACTCGTTTCGCGAGTTCGACATTGGTGACCGTCGAGCACGCGGCGCGTCTGACGAGGAACCGGTGGAGGGGCTCGATTCGGACCCATTCGGGCTGGTCAAAGGCGGCGGTGTGCGAGTCCAGCACAAAACACGCGCGAAACACGAGGCAGTACCACCACGCGGCCAGACCGAGAAAGTACGGCGGGTTCATGCAGAAGACAGCGGCCGGCCGCAGCGAAACGAGTATCCGCAGGGTCCGCAGCGCGCGGGGAACGTATTTCAAAGGGCCCAACGAGGAGCCGACATCGATAAAAAAACTCTCCGCCCCGATACCGCGGGCGAAACTTGCGCTGCGCGTGGTGTGTCGTACCCAGGAAATGAAGACGCGCGTGCCGGTGCATGTCGGCAGAAATCCCATACGCTACCTCTTAATCGCGCGTACCGCCAGCTTCCAGCCTTGGTCTTTCCGGCCGAAGTACGTGTCGGAAAAGATGGTCAGGGGGTAACTGATGGGGAAGAATAGATACTGAAACTTCGAGTTCCTGACGATAACCTGGTTCAGCCAGTGCGAAAGCGGAGAACAAAGCAGGTACTGGGTATGCGTGACGTCGAACCCGGCGCCGTTCATGATGCGCGTTATATGCGGCACGTCGTATAGGTGTGCGACGTGGTACATGCGCGCGTGTTCCTGCCGTTTTCGCTCGGAGATGGCGGCATAGTTCAGGGAATCGAGCGTCAGGGCGAGGACGCCGCCCCTCTTCAGGCATCGGGCGAACTCGGCAAAGGCGGCGGTGTTGTCGGGAATGTGCTCGACCGAGCAGACGCCAAACACCTTGTCGAAGACCCCGCTGGCAAACGGCAGCTTTTCGGCATCGCCCAGAGCGAAAACGCTGTGTGGCGTGGTATGCCGGCGGGCCGCGATGGCAGTGTCCCGCCACATGATGTCGAGCCCGACGGTAAAGGCCGGTCCGCTCAGGTACTCGGTCCAGTAGCCGGTGCCGCTGCCAATGTCGAGGAGCTTTTCACCGGGCTTGACGTCGAGGTAGCGTTTGAGCAGGCGCACCTCGATGCGGCGCGTCGCTTTATACGCGTCCAATGGTATGTAGAGGTCTCGTCCTAGAATTCGTTTCTGCATGTGGAGCCCATGAACACATTGCCCCGAATGTACCATTGGAAGCGGGAAGCAGGAGGGAACTGTATCGAAGGGAGAGGGCAGGACGCAAGCGGATTTGCGGCGGAGAGGCGCGAGGGGTATGATGAAGACCAAACGCTGGCGCATGGTTTGGCGCCTGTCGAACCTATCCGGGAGTGTCGGGCCTCATGCGGGAAATTTGGGCGTTCTTGCGGGTGCGCAAGAAGTTTTGGCTGGCGCCGATCATTATCGTGCTGATGCTGCTCGGCATGCTGATGGTGTTTGCGGGCCAGTCGGTGGTGCTGTCGCCGTTTCTGTACGCGCTCTAGTCCGGATTTTTCACACCCACGCGCGTTGGAGGATACAACATGGTACGGGGCGCACCGGTATGCATCGTCGCCGCGCGGCACGGCAGAACAGATGGTGGGTGTGAAAAATCCTCACCAGAATCACTCCCATGCTTTCT